>CAMYJI010000010.1 GCA_947258545.1 uncultured Ectothiorhodospiraceae bacterium | reverse complement strand
CTGGAACCCTGTTGCATGGCACCCAGCGAGCCCATGCCGCGGTAGGCCTTGTAAGAACGGCCCTTGTACAGTTCGACCTCGCCCGGTGCCTCCTCGGTACCGGCCAGCATGCTGCCGATCATGACCGACCAGGCACCTGCCGCGATGGCCTTGGAAACGTCACCCGAGTAGCGGATACCGCCATCGGCAATCAGCGGTATGCCGTCCTTCCTGAGCTCCTCAGCTACGTTGGCGACCGCCGATATCTGCGGTACGCCGATCCCCGCCACGATGCGGGTCGTACAGATGGAACCGGGACCGATCCCGACCTTGACCGCGTCCGCACCGGCATCGACCAGGGCGCGTGCAGCGGCCGCGGTCGCGATATTGCCACCGATGACCTGCACCCCGGGATAGTCACGCTTGAGCCATTTCACGCGGTCGATGACACCCTGCGAATGGCCATGCGCCGTATCCACGATAATGACATCGACCTCGGCCTGCACCAGGGCGGCAACGCGTTCTTCGGTCCCGACGCCGGTACCGACAGCGGCACCCGCGCGCAGACGGCCCTGGTCGTCCTTGCAGGCGCTGGGATAGTCCGTCGACTTCTGGATGTCCTTGACGGTGATCATGCCGCGCAGCCTGAATTTATCGTCGATGACCAGCACGCGCTCGATCCGGTGCTTGTGCAGCAGCGCGATAACCTCGTCCTTTTCGGCTCCTTCCCTGACCGTTACCAGGTTGTCCTTCGGGGTCATGACACTGGAAACCGGGTCATCCTGATTCGATACGAAGCGCCGGTCACGGCTGGTGACGATGCCCACCAGGTTGTCGCCCTCCACGACGGGTACCCCGGAAATATTATTGGCGCGGGTCAGCTGGATCACTTCCCGGATAGTGGCATTGGGAGCCACCGTGATCGGGTCCTTGATCACACCGCTTTCGAATTTCTTGACCTGCTGGACCTGCAAGGCCTGCTGCTCGGGCGTCATGTTCTTGTGGATGATGCCTAAGCCGCCCTCCTGGGCCAGCGTGATCGCCAGCCGCGACTCTGTGACCGTGTCCATGGCGGCGGACAACAGGGGGATCTTCAACTCGATATCGCGCGTCAACCGGGTGTGCAGGTTGACATCGCGTGGCAGCACCGTGGAATGCGCCGGCAACAGCAGGACATCGTCAAACGTCAGGGCTTCCTGCACTATGCGCATGGTTATTTCGGTCCGCCGGTTGAGAATGGGCGCCAATTATAGGGATTGCACTGACTCCGGTAAACCGTGGCAACGGGGGATTCCGCCTGCAGCGGGTCTTCAGCGGCGGAAAAGGTGTATTCTAGCGCTTCATGGTATCTCCAGACCCCGAAACCGGTAGCAAATCGGCGCAACGCGACATCTACAGCGTCTCCCGCCTCAACCGCGAGGTGCGCATGCTGCTGGAACAGGGCTTCGCCCGGGTCTGGCTGGAAGGCGAATTGTCCAATATCGCCCGCCCCTCCTCCGGCCATGTCTACTTCACGCTGAAGGATGAACGCGCACAGATACGCGCTGCCATGTTCCGCAATCGCAGCCAGTCACTGCGCTTCACCCCGGAGGAAGGCACGCAGGCCCTGGTGCGCGCCAAGGTCAGCCTGTACGAACCGCGCGGCGATTACCAGCTCATTGTCGAACACATGGAAGAGGCCGGTGACGGCGCCCTGCGCCGCGCCTTCGAGGAACTCAAGCAACGACTTGCCGCCGAAGGCCTGTTCACCCCGGAAACCAAGCAGACCCTGCCGGTCCTGCCGCAACGCATCGGCGTCATCACCTCACCTTCGGGTGCCGCCATCCGTGACGTACTCAGCGTCCTGCGACGCCGCTTTCCGGCGATTCCGGTCCTGGTCTACCCGGTCCCGGTGCAGGGTGCGGACGCCGCTGCCAGGATCGCGGACAGCATCCGCCTGGCCTCGGACCGGGGCGACTGCGATGTCCTGATACTCACCCGCGGTGGCGGGTCACTGGAGGACCTCTGGACATTCAACGAAGAGGTGGTCGCTCGCGCCGTGCACGCGTGCCGGATTCCCCTGGTCAGCGCCATCGGGCATGAAATCGATTTCACCATCGCCGACTTTGTCGCCGACCAGCGTGCCCCGACCCCCTCGGCTGCGGCGGAACTGGTCAGTCCCGATCAGCAGGAGTGGCTGTCGCGGTTCAACACGCTCGCCAGCCGCCTGGAAAACCGCTTGCGGCAGGCATTGAGCCTCGGCACTCAGCAGGCCGGTTGGCTGCAAAAGCGCTTGCAACAGCGTCACCCCGGCCAGTACCTGCGCCAGCAGAGCCAGCGACTGGACCAGCTGGAACAACGCTCATGCTTCATTGTCAACAAGAATATCAGTGACTTGCAGGCTGAACTTAATGAAATATCCGGGCGGCTGAAACGGCTGTCCCCGGTACACGGCATTGCGCAACAGCAGCTGCGACAGGCCGCCCTGGCCCATCGTATCGGCAGTGCTGTGCAACGCCTGCTAACAGAAAAGCAACGCCGACTGGCGCTCTCCAGCCGGGCGCTGAATGCCATCAGCCCACTGGCGACCCTGGAGCGCGGCTATGCGATTGTCAGTCGGTTGCCGGAGCGGCATATTCTGCACCAGGCCAGCAAGGTCAAGCCCGGCGATCAGGTGGAGGCCAGGCTGTCGGAAGGTGTCCTGTTATGCACCGTCGAGCAGACCACCGAGAGCCCCTAGCCAGCATTTCTCAGCGGGCGACGGTAGAATCTCACATAAGGCACTGAGGTCATGAACACAGCGCAGATCTGGTACGAGACAGTGCGGGCTAGTCACCCGTCAACCACTTCCAACCATTCAGGAAAATCCGGTATGCATTGCTTCAAACAACTCGCCCTGGTCACCCTCCTGTTCCTGCTGCCGGCGGGGGCCGGGGCCCTGAACTATGACCTGACACCGGTGCCCGGCGGGATTGCCGCCATCCACCTGCCTGCCGATGTCGATCCGGCCTCGGTGCGTTACCGGGAGCGCCGCGTGCTGGTCACCCGCCAGGACGACCGTAGCATCGCCGTCGTTGGCCTGGCCCTGGGCGCCAAACCCGGGACCCACTACCTGGTGGCGCGCACCCACAGCGACAAACCGTTGAAGCTGTCCTTCCAGGTATCCGACATGGCCTATGAAACCCAGCACATCACCATTAAGGACAAGCGCAAGGTCAACCCGGAAAAACGCGACATGGAGCGCATCACCCGCGAGCAGAAACAGATCAAGACCGCCCTGCGCCACTGGAGCGATACCGACACAGTGTCGCTGGAATTCCTCAAACCGGTTGACGGGCCGACCAGCAGCCCGTTCGGCTTGCGGCGATTTTTCAATGAGCAGCCGCGCAAGCCGCACAGCGGCCTGGACATCGCCGCACCCGAAGGCACAGCGATTCGTGCCCCTGCCCCCGGCACCATCATCAATACCGGCGACTACTTCTTCAACGGCAATACGGTGTTTATCGATCACGGCCAGGGGCTGGTGACCATGTACTGCCACATGAACCGGATCGATGTTGAGTCCGGACAGCGGGTGGCGGCCGGCGACGTCATTGGCGAGGTCGGAATGACAGGTCGCGTCACCGGCCCGCACCTGCACTGGGGTGTCAGTCTCAATGACAGCCGCGTGGACCCTGTGCTGTTCATGACCGGAGCAGAAACCGCTGCAACAGGAGCGACAGACATCGGAGGTAACACCCCATGAAGGCACTGGACCAGTACGAATTATCGGACCTGAAACACATCTACCGGACCCTGCATGGCCAGCTGCAACAGGATTTCGAGTTGATGGATTCCGATCTGCTGCACGACCTGCAGGGCTATTTGCAGGACCAGGCCCGAGGGGACGGGACCGATGTCTCCGTCCACGCCCAGTGGTCCGCCTGGCTGAACGACGGCAAGCCGATCAGCTGCAAGCTGTAGGCGGTTGCCCGCAACTGACTAACGGTCTAACCGGAACCGTTAGGCGCAGCCGAGCATCGCAGCATCAATCGGGGAAAGCGAGCCACCTGTTTGAGTAATCGCGCCGTGTGCGATTGCGAGTTTGGCGAGCGCTGATTGATGCGAGAAGCGCAGTGGCAAGGCTGCGAAGCGGTCTTGTATATTGATTCCGATCAAGCCTCCGGGCGCCCTTTCTTTTCGTCCCTTTCCTTTGGGTGGCGGGCGCGGAAGCCCGCTTGAGATACAACATTAGAAAGACTGCCAACTAAACTACGTATTTACCTTTAGCACCTCCCGATAGAGCGCCGCATCGGCCTCGCTGAAACAGCAGGCGATAATCTTCTCGAAACGGTCAGCGTAGGCCTGCATGGCCGTGACGGCAATGATGGCCGCCTGCTCCTTGGGATAACCGTACACCCCGGTGCCGATGCCCGGGAAGGCAATGGTGCGGACATCATGGGCCAGCGCCAGTTCCAGACTGTTGACATAGCAGGACCTCAGCAATCCCGGCTCACCCTGCCCCCCGCCGCGCCAGACCGGGCCGACGGTGCTGATCACATGGCGCGCAGGCAGGCGAAAACCCGGCGAAATCTTCGCCTCTCCGGTCGCACAACCGCCCAGCGTCCGATTGAAGGCCAGCAGTTCCGGACCGGCAGCACGATGGATCGCGCCATCCACGCCACCACCGCCCAACAGGCTGTTATTGGCCGCGTTGACGATGGCATCCACCTCCAGGGTGGTGATATCAGCGCTAATCACCTCGATCATGGGACACCGGCCTCCTGTGCTCGTTATTGTCCAGCCCCCAGTATAGCCACACCGGATGTTGGCGCGGTTGCGCCGCACAGGATATGGTAACGTTAAGCACATTCAACAACGCGGCTGTTCGAGGGGAACCTATGCCACGTCTTATTACACTCTCGAGGGCGGCACGCCTGGTGGGCGTCAAGCGCGGGGCGCTGCAGAAAAAGATTCGTGCAGGCGAGATGCGCACCTTTGAAGGTGAAATCCTCCTGCCTGATCTGCTGCATGCCTATCCGCAGACACAGATCGAAGACACCACCATGCTCGAGCGCGTCGAGCAGATAATGGAACAGGCCGTCAACAAGATCGTACGCCCGGCCGATGATGCCCCGAATACGGATACCCTGGCGGCACGCATACTGGCACTCAGCCAGGAACTGGCACAGGCCCGGCATGAGGCGCGCCGTTACTCGGCCCTGGTTGGCGCCCTCAAGGACAAGTTCTCGGAACTCGCAGCGGAAGACGGTACCACCGGGGACGATGCATTTAGTAAACTCAGGGACTGGTTTCTCCAGGCGCTGGAAGCGTCTGAACCGGCGGGCGTAGCAGACGAAGATATCCTGGCGAAGGAGGCTTTTCTCAGAGTCATGGCTGCCCAGATACGCATCCTGCCCAGCGGGCACGAATTCTTTATTGAGGGGTCGGACTCCATCCTGGAGGCGGGGCTGCGCAGCGGTCTGGCCTTGAGCTATGGCTGCAGCAGCGGTAACTGCGGGCTCTGCAAGGCGAAGGTGATCTCCGGCCAGGTGAAGAAGATCTGTCCGCATGACTATGTACTGACGGAGACCGAGAAGGGCCTGGGATATATACTCAGCTGTTCGAACACGGCCGTGACCGACGTGGTCCTCGAGGCGGACGAGGCTCTCGGGGCACGCGATATCCCTCACCAGGAGATCGCCATCCGCGTCAGGAAGATCGAACGTCCTGATGACCGGGTACTGATACTGCACGCCAGGACCCCGCGTACCAACCGCTTGCGCTTTCTGGCGGGCCAGTACCTGTCACTGGAGGCCAACGACCTGCCGGCACTGGACTGCGCGATAGCCAGCTGCCCCTGTGACGACATGAACCTCCAGTTTCACCTGCCGGTCGCTTCCGGCAATCCGTTTATTGAACACCTGCTCAATAACACGCGGCAGAATGACCTCATCAGCATCAAGGGGCCGCACGGTGAATTTGTCCTCAACGAGGAATCCCCGCGCTCGCTCATTTTTATCGGCTGCAATGCCGGTTTTGGTCCCGTCAAGAGCCTGATCGAACATGCCATGGCGCTGGATATCGCCGAGCATATTCACGTCTACTGGATCGTAACCGCAGCTAACAGTCACTACCTGGGCAACCTGTGCCGCTCATGGGCAGATGCCCTTGACAACTTCCACTACACGGCACTGGTTACGGATACCGAGACAGGCATCGAAGACCTGCTACCGAACATCCTCAACGATTTCGATAATCTGAATCACTATGACTGCTATGCCTGCGTTCCAGGGCCGCTGGTGGAAACGCTCGAGGCATCTCTGTGCAGGCACGGACTGCCGGGAAAACAGGTCCACATGGAGCCGATCCGGTAGCCCGCATTTCTCACCGGGCGGCGGTAGATTAACATCAAGGTACTGAGGTAATGAGTGGAGTGCAGATCAGGAACAAGACAGTATGTCATCGGGCATTGCCCGCGCCCGTACTTGCGATGTACAGGGCACGGCTGCGAAGAAGCCTTGTACATCAAGTGCCGCGGGAGGGCAGGAGACCAAAGCGACCGCCGGGAGCGACCAGCATCCGGGATCCCGGTGAGAAATGCGGGCTATGACGGATACGCGGGGTGCCTACTTCACGACCTTGAGACTAGGGCGCCTGGGATGTATCGGTGTGGGATCATCGGGCGCGGGGCCCTCCTCATCTTCATTGAAAACCATACCGCGGCCGTTCTCCTTGGCATAGATGGCGAGCACGGAATCGATCGGGACATAGACATCCGTGGCAATTCCGCCAAAGCGGGCACGGAACCCGATCGCATCATTGCTCAGCATCAAGCCCTCGACGGCCTGGGGGCTGACATTGAGCACGATCTTGCCGTTCTGGCCATGCTGGCGCGGCACATCGACGCCGTCCCCCTCGATATCCACCAGCAGGTAGGGTGTCATGGTATTGTCCAGGATCCACTCGTGTATGGCCCTGATCAGGTAGGGGCGACTGGTCGTCATAGGCAAAAAGATACAAGAGAACGGCGTAAAGATACAGGGAAGGCGGCCTCCGGGCCTTAGCCAGTCAGGATATGCACGGCGTGACAGGTGTGTGAAAGGGATCCGGCGTGCGAACCTACTCCATCATTTCCCGTTCGGCCTCGGACAGGCTGGCCTGGAAGGTCTCGCGCTCGAACATGCGCTGGGCATATTGCATCACCGGCTTTGCCTGGCGCGGCAGATCGACCCGGTAGTGTTTCAGGCGCCAGAGAATGGGAATGATGGTGGCATCCACCAGCGAAAATTCATCGCTCAGGAAGAAAGGCTTGGCGCTGAATACCTCGGCACTGGCCGTCAGGCTGTCACGCAGTAACTTGCGTGCCTTTCCCGAGGTCTTCTCGCCCTTGGATTCCAGGGCCGGCACCAGTTCGTACCAGTCCTTCTCGATGCGGTACAGCCCCAGGCGGGTACGGGCACGCGAGACCGGATCGACCGGCATCAGTGGCGGGTGCGGGAAGCGCTCATCCAGGTATTCCATGATGGCCCGGGGGTCGTACAGTACCAGTTCCCGGTCCACCAGTGTCGGCACCGTGTTGTACGGGTTCAGGTCAATCAGGTCTTCTGGCTTGTTGGACGCGACGACATCCACGATCTCCACCGTGATGCCCTTCTCCGCGAGCACCGCGCGCACCCGATGACTCTGCGGACAGGTGGGCGATGAAAACAGGGTCATCACTGAACGTCGATTGGCAACCAGAGCCATAAGGCTATCCCCCAAAATGCTAGTAATCCGAAATCCCGAATAAACAGGATCAGTGTACGTCCTTCCAGAAATCTCTTTTCATCAGATAGGCGACGACGAGGAATGCCAGCAAAAACATGATTACCTTTACACCCAGGCTGCGCCGCTCATACTTGGCAGGCTCACCCATGTAGTCGAGGAAATTGACCAAATCACGGATGGCGCGGTCGTATTCCTTGGGTGTCAGCGTGCCCGGCTCGACCAGTTCGAGCTCGACCACCTTTCTTTCGGTACCATCGTGATCCTTGATGGTGGTGATCACCGGCTCCTGCCAGCCCTGCAGTTCCCACAGGACATGCGGCATGCCGACATCCGGGAAGGTCAGGTTGTTCACACCGATGATACGTGAATCGTCGCGGTAGAATGAGCGCATGTAGGTGTACAGCCAGTCAACACCTCGGGAACGCGCGATGACCGACATGTCGGGTGGAACGGTGCCAAACCATTCCATGGCGTCATCTGCAGCCGTGGCCACAGTCATCAGATCCCCCACCTTGCCGCCGGTGAACATCAGGTTCTCGGCGACCAGCCGTTCGTCGATACCCAAATCCTTGCCGATGCGCTCGTATCGCATCAGTGCTGCGGAGTGGCAGCTCAGACAGTAATTCACGAACAGGCGCGCACCACGCTGCAGTGACTGGATGTTGGTCGGATCGATATTGGCTTCATCGAGATGTATACCACCACCGGCCGCCAGGACCGGGGCGGGTAAAACCATCATAATGATTGCAAAGATACTGTTCTTCATTTTGATGTCACCCTGTCAGGTACCGGTTTTGTCTTTTCAAACTTGGGCAGGAACAGCAAGGCAACAAAAAAGCCGAAATACAGCAGGCTGAAAAACCGCGCGATGTTGGTCATGAGAGGTGTTGCGGGCTGGGTGCCGAGATAGCCCAGGGCAATGAAGCTGATAACAAAAACGCCCAAGGCCACCTTGTACGCGCTGCCACGGTAGCGGATGGACTTGACCGGGCTGCGGTCCAGCCAGGGCAGGAAGAACAGGACCACAATGGCGCCACCCATGGCCACGACTCCGAGGAACTTGTCCGGCACCGCACGCAGGATGGCGTAGAACGGGGTGAAGTACCAAAGCGGCACAATATGTTCCGGTGTCTTCAGCGGATCGGCCGGTATGAAGTTGTCCTTCTCGAGGAACCAGCCGCCCATCTCCGGCATGAAGAAAATCACGATGGAGAAGAAGATGAGGAACACGATCACTCCCACGATGTCCTTTACCGTGTAATAAGGGTGGAACGGGATGCCATCCACCGGGTTACCGTGCGCATCCTTGTGCTTCTTGATTTCCACACCGTCGGGGTTGTTGGAACCGACCTCGTGCAACGCCAGGATGTGCAGCACGACCATGGCCAGCAGGATTATCGGTATTGCGATAACATGGAAGGCGAAGAAGCGGTTGAGAGTGGCATCCGAGATCACGTAATCGCCGCGGATCCACAGAGCCAGCGTGTCCCCGATCCCCGGGATCGCCCCGAACAGCGAGATGATGACCTGGGCGCCCCAGTAAGACATCTGCCCCCAGGGCAGCAGGTAACCCATGAAGGCCTCGGCCATCAGGCACACGTAGATGATCATGCCGAAGATCCAGATCAGTTCGCGTGGTTTCTTGAACGAGCCATACATCAGGCCACGGAACATGTGGAGATAGACGACTATAAAGAAGAACGAGGCACCCGTTGAGTGCATATAGCGGATCAGCCAGCCCCAGTTCACATCCCGCATGATGTATTCCACGGAATTGAAGGCCAGCGCTGCATCCGGCTTGTAATTCATGGTCAGCCAGATCCCGGTCAGGATCTGCAGAACCAGTACCATCAGGGCCAGTGAGCCGAAGTAGTACCAGAAGTTGAAATTCTTGGGCGCAAAATACTCGGCCAGGTGCTCATTCCACATCTTGCTGAGCGGGAAACGCGCATCAATCCAGCCAAGCACGCCTGTCTTATATTTCTCGCCCATTACGCTACCCCCCCGTCATCGCCGATAATGATTTCGTCATTACTCAGGAACCGGTGTGGTGGCACAGGCAGGTTGAACGGTGCAGGAACACCGGAATAGACGCGGCCGGCAATATCGAATGTTGAACCGTGGCAGGGGCAGAAGAACCCGCCCATCCAGTCCTGTCCCAGGTCGGCCGGTGCCACATCGGGCCGGTAGGTCGGTGAGCAGCCAAGGTGGGTGCAGATACCAACCAGGACTGCAATCTCGGGCCTGATTGAGCGATGCGCGTTAGTGGCGTATTCAGGCTGTTCGGATTCAGCAGAATCCGGGTCGCGCAAATTTTCGGTCAGCTTCGACAGGGTATCCAGCATGTCCGGCGTCCGCTTGACAATCCAGACCGGCTTGCCTCGCCACTTGATGCGGAGCATCTGGCCGTCCTCGAGCTTGCTGATATCCGCACGTACCGGGGCACCCGCGGCGCGGGCCTTGGCACTGGGTTGCATGGATGAAACAAAAGGCACCAATGCAAATGCCGTCCCCACCCCGCCGATAACAGTGGTGGCTGCGGTCAAGAACCGACGCCTGCTTGGATTGACATCATCGCCACTCATTCGAGCATTCTCCAAGTAATAGAATCAATAACATATAGCCCCACATGTCACGCCGGCCGGCAGCAGGGAATTATCAATTAGTTCGGAATATTCTGAAATAATGTATACATTCCGTCAGGACGGCATAGGATGGTCGAACTGCCTGATAAGGTCAAGGGTAATATGGCGAAAAGTGGCCGCGTGCCGGGTCGATTAACTGTGCCGCTGCATGCGCAACGGTGCCGCTTACACCGGATTTTCAACATCGATGAAACGGTGACGCAGCCCGAATTTCCCGGCCAGGTACTCCCCCAGTGCCTGTACACCGAAACGTTCAGTCGCATGATGGCCAGCCGCGAAATAATGAATACCGCACTCACGTGCAATATGCACCGTCGACTCCGATATCTCACCGCTGATGAAGGCGTCGAGTCGCTGTGCGACCGCCGCCTCGATATACGATTGCGCGGCGCCCGTGCACCAACCCACGGTACGGATGGATTTGCCAGCCGCGGGGATGTGCAGCGGCGCCCTTCTCAGACACTGTTCTATATGCTGCGCCAGTGATTCCCCGCTCATGGCCCGTTCCAGTGAACCATAGTGTCCGAGCTGCATGCCTTCCTCCTGGCCGAAGGTACCGGTCGATTGCACACCCAGCACCCGGGCAAGCTGCGCGTTATTGCCCAGCTCGTCATGGGCATCCAGCGGCAGGTGGTATGCCAGCAGACTGACGTTCGACCCCAGCAGGCGTTGCAGGCGCTGGCGCTTCATCCCGGTAATACGTGCATCTTCACCTTTCCAGAAATAGCCGTGATGGACCAGGATGGCGTCGGCACCGGTATCGATTGCCGCATCGATCAACTCCAGGCTGGCCGTGACACCACTGACCAGCACCTGCACCTCGGACTGGCCTTCCACCTGCAGGCCGTTGGGGCAATAGTCCTGGAAACGACCGATATCAAGCAGCTGGTTGGTATGAACTGTCAGTTCCCGCAGGGTAGTCATGCTTGCAATTCCTGTTTGTGTGCTATTTTAGACATCCGTCATCAACCGGTTGATTACCTGAAAGGGTATCCCACTCATGGCAATTCGCAAATTATTTTCATTCCTCCTGCAGACCATTACCGCCGGACTGGCGGTGGCCTTTCTGTATATTCTGGTGATGCAGCCTGAACTGCTGCGTAACCGCTCCAGTGTGGTCGAGGTCAGGGAAACCACAGCTTCGACCGCTGCAGTTCAGTCTGCCCCTGCTGATACCCGTGCCAGCAGCGGCCCGGTGTCCTACGCCGAAGCCGTCGAGAAGGCCGCACCGGCCGTGGTCAACATCCATACCGCCAAGGTCATTACCCGCCGCGTCCATCCGCTGCTCGAGGATCCGATATTCAAGCATTTCTTCGGTGAGCGCTTCAGCAACACCCGCAAGGAGATCCAGACCAGCCTGGGTTCCGGCGTCCTGATCAGCACCCAGGGTTATGTACTGACCAACAATCATGTAATCGATGGCGCGGATGAAATCCAGATCCTGCTCGCGGACGGCCGCAGCGCACGCGCCACGGTGGTGGGCGTCGACACCGAAACGGACCTTGCCGTGCTGCGCATATCGCAGGATAAGCTGCCCTCCGTGGTGATCGGCAACTCCAGCAACCTGCGTGTCGGTGATGTCTCGCTGGCCATCGGCAACCCCTTCGGCGTTGGCCAGACGGTGACCTTCGGAATTGTCAGTGCCACCGGCAGGGATCAGCTCGGCATCAATACCTACGAGGACTTCATCCAGACGGACGCCGCCATCAATCCGGGCAATTCCGGTGGCGCACTGATAAACGCACATGGCGAACTGATCGGGATCAATACCGCGATCTACAGCCGTTCAGGCGGCTCCCAGGGCATCGGTTTTGCGATCCCGGTCAACCTGGCGAAAGAGGTGATGAAGCAGATCATCGAGCAGGGCCACGTCGTGCGCGGCTGGCTTGGCATCGAGGCCCAGGACATGACGGCGGAACTCGCGGAATCCTTCACACTCGGCAACACCAACGGGGTACTGATTGCCGGGGTGCTGCGTGACGGGCCGGCAGACAAGGCCGGTATTCTTCCCGGCGACGTGATCACCTCGATCGAAGACACCGCGGTAAGCGATGCCCGACAGGCCATGAACATCATCTCGAAACAACAGCCCGACACGGTGATAAGACTTAACGGCGTGCGTCAGGGGAAACGCTTCCGGACCCAGGCACAGGTGATCCAGCGTCCCACCGCCGCCGCAGGCCTCGAGTAGGCCTCCGGACCGCAACGCGCTACAACAGATCCGCCAGCGCCGCCAGGAATGCCGCGTTCTCCTGCGGCCGCCCCACGGTGACGCGCAGGCAATCGCGCAGCGCCGGCGCGGAACCATCGAGGTTCTTTATCAGCACCCCATTTTCCTTCAGGCCCGCGTGCACGACGCCGGCCTGCCCGGCGGGGACACGGAACAGGATGAAATTCGCCGCGCTCGGATACACCGTCAGGCCGGGCAGCGCCTGCAGACCGGCAAGCACGACTGCCCGATCCTGCCGGATCGTGGCGGCCTGCTCTTCGAATACCTCCGTGTGTGCCAGCGCAATTTCACCAGTGAGCTGGTTCAACGAACTGATGTTATACGGCAGGCGGGTCTTTTCGATCTCGTTCAGCCAGTCCGGTGCACCGGCCAGCAGGCCCAGGCGCAGCCCTGCAAACCCCATCTTGGAAACCGTCCTCAGCACCAGCAGATTGTCGTATGCCGTCACCTTCCCCATGAAGCTTTCATCCGTGAACGGCGCATAGGCCTCATCGACCACGACCAGTCCTGGCGCGCGCGCCAGGACTGCCCGGATCACATCGGGGTCAAACAGATTACCAGTGGGATTATTCGGGTAGGCAAGGAATACAACCGCCGGCCGGTGCTCGTCCAGGGCCCTGGCGATGACGTCCCCATCCAGCGAGTAATCGGCCTGCAGCGGGACGGCTGCATAGTCCAGCCCGGTGACGACGGCAATCTGCCGGTACATCACGAAGGTCGGCTCCGCTGCCATGATCACCTGGCCGGGCCCGGCCACCGCCTGAATGATCATCTGGATCAGCTCGTCCGAACCGTTGCCGAGAATGACCGCGGCCTGGTCGGGAACCCCCATGGCGCTGCGCATGCGTGTCCTCAGGGCATTTGCGGACGCATCGGGATAGCGGTTCAGAGAGACCTGCCTGAGCCGCTCCAGCCACTCCTCCACCAGCCAGTTCGGCCAGCCGTAGGGATTCTCCATGGCATCCAGCTTGATCAAGCCGCCGGCATCGGGAACATGATAGGCGCTCAGCCCCCTGACCTCGGGGCGGATGATGCGCTCGATTTTTTCTTTGGATGTGGTCATGACTTGATAATAAACCGATAATTATTCACCGCCGCGACTCAGAGGGTGTAGAGAAAAACCCGAAAGATTCACCGCAAAGGCGCAAAGGACGCAAAGAAAAGAAATTAATAAATGTTAAAAGCCAGATGGATTCTACAAATCACGTATTCCCCTGCCTGCGCTTTAATAGTTTTTAACATTTATTCAATCTTTGCGCTCTTTGCGCCTTTGCGGTGAATGTTTTGTCTTTTGTTCTTCTCCGCGTACTCTGCGTCTCTGCGGTGATATGTCCCGGTCTGTTTATGATGTTGGGTACGCTACGCTTTGCCCAACCTACACCCTTTGTTTTTAATATTTATTTAATCTTTACGTCCTTTACGTCCTTTACGTCCTTTGCGTCTTTGCGGTGAAGTTATTTCTTTTCTCTGCGTCCTCCGCGTCTCAGCGGTGATAGTTCTTGCAGAATTCAGTTGTCATCCTTAATGCGTACCTCGGCGGAACGCGCGTGGGCGGTCAGCCCTTCACCGTGCGCCAGGATGGCGGCGGTCCGCCCGAGTTCGCTGGCACCCTCCGGTGAACACTGGATCAGGCTGGTGCGTTTCTGGAAATCGTAGACACCCAGCGGTGACGAGAAACGTGCCGTGCGGGAGGTCGGCAGGACATGGTTCGGGCCGGCGCAATAGTCCCCGAGGACTTCGGCGGTGTAACGACCCATGAAGATGGCACCGGCATGACGTATGCGCGTCGCCAGTGTCTGGGGTTCCTCGACCGATAGCTCCAGGTGTTCCGGCGCGACGGAATTGGCCACTTCCACGGCCTCATCCAGGTCGCGCACCTGGATCAGCGCGCCCTGCCCCCGCAAGGACTCACTGATAACGTCGGCACGGGGCATGTCCGGCAGCAGCCGGTTGATGCTCTCGGCCACGCGCGAGAGAAACACGGCATCCGGACTCACCAGGATCGACTGGGCATCCTCGTCGTGCTCGGCCTGCGAGAAAAGATCCACTGCAATCCAGTCCGGATCCGTCTGGCCGTCACAGATCACCAGGATCTCCGATGGCCCGGCGATCATGTCGATTCCCACCTTGCCAAACACCATGCGCTTGGCGGTCGCCACATAGGCATTGCCGGGGCCTACGATCTTGTCTACCGGGGGAATGGATTCCGTTCCATAGGCCAGGGCCGCAACGGCCTGCGCACCGCCGATGGCGAATACGCGGTCGACACCGGCAATACTCGCGGCGGCCAGCACCATCGGATTAACCTCGCCACCCGGCGTGGGCACCACCATGATCAACTCGGGAACACCGGCGACCTTGGCCGGTATGGCGTTCATCAGCACCGAAGAGGGATACGCCGCCTTTCCGCCCGGCACGTACAGGCCGACGCGGTCCATCGGGGTGACCTGCTGGCCAAGCAGGGTGCCATTTGCCTCCATGTAACTCCAGGAATCCAGCTTCTGGTGTTCGGCATACATACGCACCCGTTCAGCCGCCAGTTCGAGGGCCCCACGCTCGGCATCACCAAGGGATTGCAGTGCCTCGACACAGTGCGCAACCGGGATCTCCAGGTTTGTGGCACTGCCGGCCGACCAGTTATCGAAGCGTTCGGTCATTTCGATCAGGGCGGCATCTCCACGCTCGCGCACTGCGGTGATGATTTCCTCGACAACGGTGTTGATCCGGCGGTCTGCCGTCTCGCCCCGGGTCAGCAGCTTCTCCAGTGACTGCCGGAAAACCGGATCCTGACTGTTGAGTCGTGTTATTTCGATCATCTCACTGGCTGCCGCACGCATCTCGCAGCTGCGTAATCAGCTGCGTAACGCGGTCATGCTTCATTTTCATGGCCGCCTTGTTGACCACCAGCCGCGAACTGATGTCGGCAATGTGTTCCAGCGGCACCAGGCCATTGGCCTTGAGGGTATTCCCGGTATCGACCAGGTCGACAATCCGGTCGGACAGACCAACCAGCGGCGCCAGTTCCATGGAACCGTACAGTTTGATGATCTCGACCTGTTCCCGCCGATTGGCATAGTAACGGCGCGTACTGCGCACGAACTTGGTCGCGATGCGCAGGCGACGCCCGTCGCTGCGTGGATTTTCCGGACCGGCAACCATCAGCCGGCATTTGGCGATACCGAGATCCACCGGCTCGTACAGGCCGTTACCGCCATGCTCCATTAACACGTCCTTGCCGGCGACACCCATGTCCGCGGCGCCATATTCGACATAGGTCGGCACATCGGCGGCCCGGATGATGACCAGTTTAATTCCGGCCTGGCTGGTATCGAGTATCAGCTTGCGGCTGGTTTCCGGATCATCCACCGGCTCGATACCGGCCTGCGCCAGCAGCGGCAGTGTCTCCTTGAAAATGCGTCCCTTGGACAGGGCAATGGTCAGTAAATTATTCATGGGCGGTAAGTTTCAGGCAGAAACCTGTAATTTACAAGCACGAGGCTCTGTTCGAAGTATCGCCAGAATGTCAGGCAGGAACGCGGCGAATATCAGCGCCTAACTGTGCCAGCTTCTCCTCGATGCACTCGTAACCGCGATCGATGTGATAGATACGGTCGACGACCGTTTCTCCGTTGGCCATCAGTCCGGCGAGAACCAGGCTGGCAGAGGCGCGCAGATCGGTTGCCATGACCGGTGCGCCGGTCAGCGATTCGACACCCAGGCTGATGGCCGTGTTGCCTTCCAGCCGGATATCAGCCCCCATGCGCTGCATTTCCTGGACGTGCATGAAGCGGTTCTCGAATACGGTCTCGGTGATGACTCCAGCACCCTCGGCAATGATATTCAGGGCCGTGAACTGGGCTTGCATATCGGTTGGAAAGGCAGGATAGGGCGCCGTATGCACGGTCACCGCCCGCGGCCGCCGGCCCTGCATATCGAGCTCTATCCAGTCCTCACCGACGTCCAGTTCGGCACCGGCCTCGCGTAATACTTGCAAAACGGCCTCGAGGGTATCGGGGCGGGCATCCTTGACCTTGATGCGACCGCCGGTCACGGCCGCGGCAACCAGGTAAGTCCCGGTCTCGATGCGGTCGGGCAGTACACTGTATTCGGTACCGGACAGCCGCTCGACGCCCTCGATCTCGATGCTATCGGTACCGGCACCTTCGATACGCGCACCCATGGCGTTCAGGCAGTTCGCCAGGTCAACCACCTCGGGCTCGCGGGCGGCATTCTCGATCAGGGTCGTCCCCCTGGCGAGGGCAGCGGCCATCATCAGGTTCTCTGTGCCGGTGACGGTCACCTGATCCATGACCAGGCGCGCGCCCTGCAGGCGCTTGACACGTGCCTTGATGTAGCCGTTTTCCACGTCAATATCGGCACCCAGCGCGCGCAGGCCCTTGATGTGCAGGTCCACGGGGCGGGATCCAATGGCGCAACCACCGGGCAACGATACGTCGGCGCGCCCGAAGCGCGACAACAGCGGCCCCAGTACCAGGATCGATGAACGCATGGTCCTGACCAGCTCATAGGGTGCATAGAGTGAATTGATCGAGCGTGCATCAACCTCGATATCCATTTTTTCATCGACAATCAGATCGACGCCCATGTGTCCGAGCAGTTCCATGGTCGTCGTGACATCGTGGAGGTGGGGAACATTGCGGACAATGACCGGGCCGTCGGCAAGCAGGGTGGCGGCCATGATCGGCAAAACGGCATTCTTCGCACCGGATATGCGGATCTCGCCGTCCAGTCGTGAACCGCCTGTGATGATGAGTTTATCCAAGACGATGGCTTCCCTGGCCCTGGCTACTGCCTGGCCCATTCCTCGGGGGTATAGGTTTTCAATGCCAGTGCGTGGATCTCTCCACCCATACGGTCACCGAGCGTTGCGTAGACCCGCTGGTGCTGCTGTACCATGGTGAGGCCTGAAAATTCCCCACACACAACCACCGCCTCGAAGTGATCACCGTCTCCGCGGACAGTCACCTCGGCACCCGGTATGCCGCCTCTGATCAGTTCCTGTAGTTCACTTGCCTGCATAAATCCTTTCCCTCAACCATCGCTACTGGATGGCAAACGTATTTCGCCGGCCCGGCCGTCAGCCTGACGCTGTCAGAATGTCATCCAGCCCGCAGATACGTGCAATCGACTGCATCTGTGCAGGCATATTCACAAAGCTTATCGCCCTGCCGGCCCGCTCCGCTTCGCGCAGCCACTCGACCAACAGGGCCAGACCGGCGCTGTCGGCACGCGTCACACCCGACAGGTCAACCTCGATATCATTACCATCGGAAAAGCCGGCACGGGAATCCTTCAGCAACCGTGACACAGTCCCGAATCCCAGCTCGCCGCTCAGCCTCCAGCGGCCCTCACCACCGGTTTCAAGTGCCGCGTCAATCATCAGCCCGAGGGTGCATTGCGGTTTTCCAGCTGCTTGATCAGGTTGTCCATGCCGTCCTTGCGGATAATGCTGGCAAACGTGGTCCGGTAATTAGTCACCAGGCTCACGCCATTGATCGAGACATCATAGACCTTCCAGCCATCGCTCGACAGGTACATGGAATAGGTTATCTGGATCGCCGGCCCGCCAACCTGCTCGATCTCTGTACGGACCGTGACATCCCTGTCACCATGCTCGGTGTGCAGCGGCAGGTAGACAATCGTTTCATCCGAGTAATCGGCCAGGGCGCTGCCGTAGGTGCGTACCAGCATTTCCCGGAATTCCACCACGAAGCGCTCACGCTGTTCAGGGCTTGCGTCGCGCCAGTACCGGCCCAGTGCCCACATGGCCATGCGTTGGAAATCGAAATACGGCAGCACGATATCGGAGACCAGCGCGTAAATCCGACTCTTGTCCTCCTCGATCAGTGCCTTTTGCTCCTTGAGCGCGACCAGCATGCGCGAAGAGGTATCACGCACCAAGGCCTCGGGCGTTATGATGTCACTTGAGATGCCGTTGACCGGCAACAACAGGCAGCACACCAGCAATAGAAAATTTCTGAATTTCATCAAGACTTCCGGGAAGTGGACAGGCCTGTTTTCAAAAGCGGCGTTATTCCTGCTGTTTGCCTGCCTGATTGTAGAGGAACTGGCCAACCAGCTGTTCGATCACCAGCGCCGACTGGGTCAGCTGGAGCCGGTCACCCTCGACCAGGTTGGTTTCCGATCCGCCCGGCTCCAGGGCAATGTACTGCTCCCCCAGCAGACCGGAGGTAAAGATACTCGCGGAGGTATCCATCGGGAAGCTGTTGTAGCGCGAATCGATGCTCAGGGAAACGACGGCCTCATAGGCACGTGTATCGTAATCAATCGCACCGACCCGCCCAACGCGCACCCCTGACACGGTCACCGGCGAACGCACCTTGAGTCCGCCGATATTCTCGAACGCGGCAGTGATGGTGTAGGTATCGCCACTGATGCTGTTGCTCAGGTTGCTGACCTGCATAGCCAGCATAAACAGGGCCGCCATGCCCGCTGCCACGAACAATCCCACCCATAATTCAACAAGTCTGCTGTGACCCATGGTCTAGTCTCCAAACATCAGCGCTGTGAGTACAAAGTCCAACCCCAGTACCGCCAGTGCGCTATGTACAACGGTACGCGTCGTTGCCCGGCTGACGCCCTCGGATGTGGGAACGGTATCGTAGCCCTCGAAAACGGCAATCCATACCGCAACAAATCCGAACACAAAGCTCTTGATCACGCCATTATAGACGTCATCGTGCAGATCGACCTTGGCCTGCATCTGCGACCAGAAGGCGCCTTCATCGACACCCAGCAGGCCGACCCCGACAAAATAGCCGCCGTAGACGCCCACGATGCTGAAGATGGCGGCCAGCAGCGGCATGGAAATAAACCCGGCGACAAAACGCGGCGCCACAATCCGCCGCATCGGGTCCACGGCCATCATCTCCATGCCCGAAAGTTGTTCGGTCGCCTTCATCAGCCCGATCTCGGCCGTCAGCGCGGATCCGGCACGACCGGCGAACAGCAAGGCCGACACCACCGGCCCCAGTTCACGCACCAGGGACAGTGCGACCACCACGCCAAGCGACTCCTCGGCGCCAAAATCAACCAGCGTATTATAACCCTGCAGGCCAAGCACCATGCCAACAAACAGACCCGATACCAGGATAATCAACAGGGTAAGCACACCCACCGAGTACAGTTGCTTGAACACCAGGCGCGGACGCAGCACCAGCTCGGGCACCCCAGCCAGCGTCTGCATCAGGAACAAGTGTCCGCGCCCCAAGCGCCCGAAGAAAGCCAGTCCCTTCCTGCCGAGTTGCTGCAGTGGATCGAGGATCATCGCGACCGGCCTCCCTGCATCAGGTCATCCCGGAAACGCAGGGCCGGATAATGAAACGCGACCGGCCCGTCAGGCTCGCCGTTAAGAAACTGCTGCGACCAGTCGGACGCGGATTTCCACAGTGTCTCCGGGGTGCCCTGATCCACGACCTTGCCATCAGACAGCAGGTAGGCATAGTCGGCAATGGCCGCTGTTTCCTGCACGTCATGCGACACGACGATACTGGTCAACCCCAGGGCATCATTGAGCTCCCGGATCAACTTCACCACAACACCCATCGAAATCGGGTCCTGCCCGGTAAAGGGCTCGTCATAAAGCACCATCATCGGATCCAGGGCGATGGCGCGGGCCATCGCCACGCGGCGTGCCATGCCGCCGGACAGCTCGCTCGGCATCAGGCCGGCGGCGCCCCGGAGTCCCACGGCCTGGAGTTTCATCAGCACCAGGTCACGTACCAGGGATTCGGGCAGGTCGGTATGCTCCCTGATCGGGAAGGCCACGTTGGCGTAGACATCCAGGTCGGTCAACAGCGCCCCGCTCTGAAACATCATGCCCATGCGCTGGCGCAACCTGTAAAGTTCCCGGGTTGCAAGCGCGTGCACATTCTCCCCGTCTACCACGACGGTCCCTGCCGACGGGCTCAGTTGCCCGCCGATCAGCTTGAGCAGCGTGGTCTTGCCGGTGCCGCTGGGTCCCATGATCGCGGTGACCTTGCCGCGCTCGATATCCAGATCAATCCCATCAAAGATGATTCGCTCGCCACGC
This sequence comes from uncultured Ectothiorhodospiraceae bacterium, assembly GCA_947258545.1. Lineage (GTDB taxonomy): Bacteria > Pseudomonadota > Gammaproteobacteria > UBA9214 > UBA9214 > CAMYJZ01. Next base: position 39,409 of record CAMYJI010000010.1, on the reverse strand, counting down.
GTAAAACTCAGACCACGGACCTGCACGACCGGTTCCTGCCCGTTCCGGCTTGTTTCCTGCATCGTGTTTTTCATATGATCTGCACCGCTTCGGCCTGCCGGGTCATACCCGGGCCCGGCAACTTGAAAAATATGTCGGTCGTTTGGTCACTGCACGCCGGCGTGTATGATAAAACACTTAATGTCTGAAGAGCGCGATTCTTTGAAGATTTTCCGTCAAATCATTTACCCGGCCGCGGCGTCACTGGCTGATGCCATCCTGGCGGGCCGCCGGCCCCTCTGCCCGGACGGTGCCGTAGTTTCTTCCGGCACCCCGAGGCCCTGCACAGAAGCCAACCATGTGGCCTGAACTACTGGCTGTTGCAGCGGGGTTCCTGCTGCTGACCTGGAGTGCCGACCGTTTCGTGATCGGTGCGGCATCAGTCGCCTACAATCTGAATGTGTCCCCGCTGATTATCGGCCTGACCATTGTCAGCCTGGGGACTTCCGCCCCGGAAATGCTGGTCTCGGGCATGGCCGCCTGGCAAGGCAACAGCGGGTTGTCAGTCGGTAACGCGATCGGCTCGAATATCATCAACATCGCCCTGGTCCTTGGATTGACCGCCCTGATTGCACCGCTCGATATACACTCCAGCATCCTGCGCCGCGAGCTGCCCGTCCTGATCGTCATCATGTCGGCCACCTGGCTGCTGCTCGCCGACTATAACCTGGGGCGCCTAGACGGCAGCCTGCTGCTGGGCGGCATGGTCCTGATACTGGTGTGGCTCACGCGCCTGGGTATCAAGTCAAAAGGCGCCCGCGACCCCATGGACGAGGAATATTCCGATGAAATCAAGCCCGGGATGTCGATGTTGCAGGCACTGTTCTGGCTGATCATCGGCGCGGTGTTCCTGCTGGTCAGTTCACGTCTGCTGGTCTGGGGTGCAGTCGCGATTGCACAGGAACTCGGTGTCAGCGACCTGGTGATAGGCCTCACCATCGTGGCACTCGGTACCAGCCTGCCGGAACTGGCGGCCTCCCTCATGGGTGCCCTGAAAAACGAGCATGACATCGCCATCGGCAATATCATCGGTTCGAACATATTCAACCTGCTGGCGGTGCTCGGTCTGCCCGGGGTGATACGGCCCGGTGTTGTCGACCCGGCCGCGGTGGAGCGCGACTTTACCTTTATGTTCATACTCACACTGGTCCTGTTTGTCATGGCATACGGCTTCCGCGGACCAGGCCGTATCAACCGCATCGAGGGTGGGACTCTGTTGATTGCCTATATCGGCTATCAGACCCTGTTATACTTCTCCGTAACGCACTAACCCGCATGAAACAACCCGACTTGTCCGGACATACACTGCACACCCGAGCAACCAAGCCCGCAGACCACGCATCACACCTGACATGAACGACCGGAAACTGCAGGAACTTGCCCTGGCGGTGATCGATATCGAGTCACAGGCGGTCGCCTCACTGGCCCACCAGGTCAGGAAACCCGCGTTTATCCATGCCTGCAAGCTGATGCTCGACTGTGCTGGCCGCGTCGTGGTAATCGGCATGGGCAAGTCCGGACATATCGGCGGCAAGATCGCCGCCACCCTGGCCAGCACAGGAACGCCCGCGTTCTTTGTCCATCCAGGCGAGGCCAGTCACGGCGATCTGGGGATGATCACCGCAGCGGACGTTGTCCTGGCATTGTCCAATTCGGGAGAGACCAGTGAGATCGTTACCATCCTGCCGATCATCAAGCGCCTCAATGTACCGCTGATCGCCATGACCGGAAAACCTGATTCAACCCTGGCGAGCGCCGCCACAGCCAGCATCAATGTCAGCGTTGAACGCGAGGCCTGCCCCCTGGATCTTGCTCCCACCGCCAGCACCACCGCCGCCCTGGCCATGGGCGATGCGCTGGCTATTTCGTTACTGGAATCACGCGGTTTCACCGAGGAGGATTTCGCTCGCTCGCACCCCGGGGGGGCACTTGGACGTCGCCTGCTGCTGTTAATCGATGACCTGATGCATACCGGTGATACCATGCCGATGGTCGGACCCGACACCCCGCTCAGCGATGCATTGATGGAAATGAGCCGCAAGGGACTTGGCATGACGGCCGTGGTTGACGCCAACCGCAACCTCGTCGCTGTCTTCACCGACGGTGATCTGCGCCGCGCTATCGACAGCAAACTGGATGTCCACGCGGCCCGCATCAGCGACGTCATGACCCGGGACTGCAAAACGGTGCATCCGGGGATGCTCGCAGCCGAGGCATTGCAAATAATGGACAGCACGAAAATCAACGCCCTACCCGTTGTCAATGACGGCGATAAACTGGTAGGGGTACTCAACATGCACGATCTCCTTAGAGCCGGAGTCGTCTGAACTGCAAACCTTTTCCATGAAAGATATCCTAGAAAGAGCATCCCGGATCCGCCTGCTGGTGTTTGATGTCGATGGCGTATTGACCGATGGCAGTCTGTTCCTTGGAGACGACGGCCAGGAATACAAGGCATTCCACTCGCGAGATGGACACGGTATCAAGATGCTGCTGAATCATAGTGACATTGAGGTTGCCATCATTACCGGACGCACCTCGCGCGTCGTCGAACACCGCATGGAGAACCTTGGCATCACCCATCTCTATCAGGGCAAGCTTGACAAGGTTCCGGCCTTCCAGGAATTGATATCCAAGCTGGGCGTAACAGAGGAGCAAACAGCCTATGTCGGCGATGATGTCGTCGACCTGCCCGTTATGCGGCGCGTGGGGCTGGCCATAGCGGTCCAGGATGCCCATCCACTGGTACGCAAGCACAGCCACTGGCAGACACCCAGCGGTGGCGGCCGCGGCGCTGCACGTGATGTCTGCGAAATGCTGATGGAGGCCAAAGGCGTACTGGACGAAATCCTGGGTAAATACCTTTGAATACCTGGCATATTACCCTGCTGAGCGTTCTGTTGATGAGCGTCCTGGCGACAGGATGGCTGCTGCTGAATCAAGGCGCGATCAGCACGCGGCCAGGCACTGCCCGACATGCTCCCGACCTGTTCGTTGAGAACATGGATCTGCGCGTGACCGGTAAGGACGGTAGCGTAAGCTATCGTCTGCAGGCCGATGCCATGCGGCACGTTCCCCAGGGTGACCGTTTTGACCTGCAGCGGCCCGTGTTCCGGACACTCCAGGGAGACCGGGGCCAATGGCAGGTCCGATCTAACCAGGCCAGCGTCACTGCCAACGGGGACACTGTGTGGCTGCGTGACCAGGTCGAAATCCAGCGTCTCGCCGGCCCGAACGGGCGACAACTGGACATCACCACAAGCGAGCTGCAGCTCCGTCCCAAAGAACAGACCGCCACAACCGACCAGGCCGTTGTAATCAGGTCGAATACATCCCGGGTAGAATCTTTGGGAATGGATGCCGATTTCGGCACCAACCGGCTGAACTTGCGCGCACGGGTACGAGGCAGGTTTGATGTGGCTGGCTGACACCCGGTACGCGCTGGTACTGATGCTGGCCGTCATGCCGGCAGCGGCCTGGGGACTTGCTTCCGATCGCAACCAGCCGATCCATATCGAGGCCAACTCGGCCAGCCTGGATGAAAAAACCGGCATCAGCATCTACAAGGGCAACGTGCACTTGCGTCAGGGCACGCTCAAATTGCAGGGTGAATCCATGACCGTGCACTTCAGCGGCGACCAGATATCGAAAATTTTACTCAGCGGGAATCCCGCAACCTTTGTCCAGCGGCCGGACGACAATGATGTCGATCTGCATGCAGAATCCGGTCAAATGGAGTATTACGCCACCGATGAACGTATTATCCTGCTGGAAGCGGCGCGCATCTGGCAAGCCGATGGCAAGGATTTTCGCAGCGACAAGATCATCTACGATATCAGCAGTAACCGCATCAACGCCGGCGGCAGCGATTCGGGGGATCGAGTACACATTATCCTGAAGCCGAAACCGAAACAGCCGGAATCCGGAGAAGACACCAGCCAGTGAGCACACTTGCCGCGCATAACCTCGGTAAACGCTACCAGTCACGTCACATCGTCAAGGATGTTTCCCTGTCGGTCGAGACCGGTGAAGTGGCCGGCCTGCTGGGCCCCAACGGTGCGGGCAAGACCACGTGCTTCTACATGATCGTCGGCCTGATACCCTGTGCCGAGGGCACCATCATGCTCGACGATGTCGACCTCACCGGACAACCCATGCATGTCCGTGCCCGGCACGGCCTGGGCTACCTGCCCCAGGAAGCCTCGGTATTCAGGAAGCTGAGCGTGGCGGAGAATATTCTCTCGGTACTCGAGGTCCGCAAGTCCCTGGACAGCAAATCACGCCACAAGATACTGGACTCCCTGCTGCATGAATTGCATATCGGGCACCTGCGTGACCAGCCCGGCATCAGCCTCTCCGGTGGCGAACGCCGGCGCGTCGAGATCGCACGTGCGCTTGCGGTAGAACCCCGCTTCATCCTGCTCGATGAACCGTTTGCCGGCATCGACCCGATCTCCGTTGTCGATATCCAGCAGATAATCAGGCACCTGTGCGACCGTGACATCGGCATCCTGATAACCGACCACAATGTCAGGGAAACACTGGGCATCTGTGACCATGCCTATATCCTCAACGAGGGGGAAATCATCGCCGCGGGTCCACCCGCGGCCATCCTCGCCAACCAGCAGGTCCGCAATGTCTATCTCGGCTCCGAATTCAAGATCTAAGTATTTATGCCGACTGGGGTTTCCAACATGGCATGGTTAATGCTATATAATTACTGAATCAGGGGTTGAGTACGACTGTCCCTACGTTTAGCCAACTTCAAAATGAAGCAATCCTTACAACTACGCATCGGTCAGAGTCTGACCATGACCCCGCAGCTGCAGCAGGCGATCCGCCTGCTGCAACTCTCAACCCTTGAGCTGCAGTCCGAGATACAAGGCGTCCTTGATTCAAACCCCTTGCTGGAACAGGATGAAGGCGGTACTCAGGAGTCCCGCGAGACGGATGGTAATAGTGAACAGGACAAGACAAATGGCAAGGATGCTGATTCACCACTGACAGACACAAACAACGAGACCATTCCGGACGATCTTCCAGTTGACAGCAATTGGGAGGACATCTACGACACGGGCACCACCAGCTACAGCGCCCCGGGCACCGATGACAAGCGCGACATCTACGAAACCATAACAGCAGGCGGTGAAGACCTGCATGAGCATCTCTACTGGCAACTTGATCTCGCCATCATGTCCGAGTCCGACCGCGTCATTGCCCGACACCTTATTGATGCCATTAACGATGACGGCTACCTGACCCAGGACCTGAAGGAAATTCATCGCAACCTGCCGGAGCCCCTGGAAGCAGGGATGGATGAAGTCGAGGTCGTCCTACACCGGATCCAGCAATTCGATCCCGTCGGGACAGGGGCGCGTGGCTTGCGTGAGAACCTCGAACTTCAGCTGGAGCAGTTCGACCCCGATTCGCCCTGGCTGAAGGAAGCAAAGATCCTCCTCAGGGATCACTTCAAGCTGCTCGGCAATCGCGACTATAATCAACTTTGTCGCAGGATGGGGCTGCCCAAAGATGACCTGCAGCATGTCCTTCATCTGATACAGTCACTGAATCCGCGACCCGGTTCCAGCTTCAATAACACGGAACCTGAATACATTGTTCCGGATGTCTTCGTCGCCAAGCACAACGGTAAATGGCACGTGGAACTGAACACCGATTCCATACCCAAGCTGCGCATCAACGCCCTCTATGCAAACATGGTGAAACGCGCCAACAACAGCAAGGACAACACCTACCTGCGGGACAATCTGCAGGAGGCTCGCTGGTTCCTCAAGAGCCTGCAGAGCCGGCATGAGACCTTGCTCAAGGTGGCCAATAGCATTGTGATGCGCCAGCACAATTTCTTCGACTATGGCGAAGAAGCGATGAAGCCCATGGTCCTGCGCAGTATCGCGGAGGAAGTGGAAATGCACGAGTCCACCATATCGCGTGTCACTACACGCAAGTACATGCATACCCCGCGCGGTATCTATGAATTCAAGTATTTCTTTTCAAGTCATGTCAGCACCGAGGCCGGCGGCGAGTGCTCGGCCACTGCAATCCGTGCCATCATCAAAAAACTGGTTGCCGCCGAAAATCCTGTCAAACCGCTGAGTGACAGCAAAATGACCAGCATTCTCGCAGAACAGGGCATCAAGGTTGCACGGCGCACCATTGCCAAGTATCGCGAGTCTCTATCGATTTCACCTTCCAATGAACGCAAACGCCTGGCATAGGCTTAAATAAGGAGCGTATTGATGCAATTAAACCTGACAGGACATCATGTCGATCTGACTTCACCTCTGCGCGATTATGTAGACAGCAAAATGGAACGCCTGGAGCGTCACTTTGATAACCTGACGGATATCCACGTCATCCTCAGCGTGGAGAAGTTGCGCCACAAGGCGGAGGCAACGCTTCATGTCAGCGGCGGCCGGCTCTACGCCGATGCGACCGAGCATGACATGTATGCTGCCATTGATGCCCTAACAGACAAGCTGGACCGCCAGATCAAGAAACACAAGGAGAAGGTAACCGATCACCACCGCAGCGAGGGTTCAATCAAGAACCATGTATAGATTGCCAATACTAAACCGTGACCGTAGTAACCAGACAGAACGCTACTCTGATGAACATATCCGAACTCATTAACCCGGAATGCGTACTGTGCTGCCCGGAGGTCGGCAGCAAGAAGCGCTTGCTGGAATACATCAGCGAACTGCTGACAAAGATGGCCCCGCAGCTGTCACACAGTGAAATTTTCGAGAGCCTTATCAACCGTGAAAAGCTTGGCAGCACAGGACTCGGCAAGGGCGTGGCCATCCCGCATGGTCGTATGGCGGCACTGGACAGACCTGTATGCGCGTTCATCAAGCTCGACACACCGATTGACTTCGATGCAACGGACGAGCAGCCGGTAGACATGGTGTTCGCCCTGCTGGTTCCCGAAGACTCCACCGAGGAACACCTGCAGATATTGTCCACCATCGCGGAATTTTTCAGTGACGAGGGATTTTGTGCCAGCATGCGTCAATGCGCGAGTGACGAGTGTGTCTACCAGCTGCTGAACCACCAGGAAGCACAACAAATCTCTGCATGAGTACTGCGCTGACAATCGGGGTCATGCATGTCGCACTCCGGGAGAAACTGGGACTTCAGTGGGTCAGTGGCAAGCAGTACAGTGAGAATATCATCTCCTCTTCCAACGATGCCGGCGGCGATCTTTCACTCGTCGGCCAGCTCAACCTGATCAACCAGCACCGTGTCCAGATCCTCGGTATCAGAGAACTGGAGTACCTCGACAACCTGAAAAAGAATTCACGCAAGGACGCAATCAGCCTGCTTTTCTCCGGACAGTCAGCCCTCATCATCATCGCCAAAGGCCTGGCTGCACCCGATGACCTGCTGCAAGCTGCCGAAAGCAGCGGTACACCCGTGCTATCCTCTCGGCTATCCGGGCAAGACACCATCAAGAACCTGCAATACTACCTGAGCAATTTTTTTGCCGAGAAAATCACCCTGCATGGGGTTTTTATGGAGGTCATGGGAACCGGTGTACTCATCACCGGAGAGTCGAGTATCGGCAAAAGCGAACTGGCGCTCGAGCTCCTGACCCGTGGACACCGCCTGATCGCGGATGACGCCACCGAGTTCGCACGCACCGCGCCGGACACACTGAACGGCACCTGCCCTGAAATGTTACGTGATTTTCTCGAGGTCAGGGGACTGGGAATACTCAACGTACGCGCCATGTTCGGGGCCAGCTCGATCAAGCAAAATCGCAACCTGAGGCTGATCGTCGTCTTGCAAGATATGGAAGATGCCATCAAGATGGACAGGCTGCATGGCAGCAAGCGGATACGTTCCATACTGGACGTGGATATCCCGGAGATAACGCTTCCGGTTGGCCCTGGCAGGAACCTGGCCGTCCTGCTGGAAACAGCCGTACGCAACCATATCCTTCATACCAAGGGATATGATGCCAGCCAGGCCTTCATTGAACGCCAGAAGCGTCGCCTTGAAAACGTGCATCAATGAACCTGGTGATCATCAGTGGCCTCTCGGGCTCGGGGAAAAGCACCGCCCTGCACACCCTTGAGGACATGGGTTACTACTGCATCGATAATCTCCCGATCGGCCTACTGGAGGCGTTCTCAAGTGAGTTCAACAAGCCGCACCTGAAAGAGATCACCCGTGCGGCGGTCGGCATCGACGCCCGCAACCACCCTGACCAGATCAGCGATTTACCCGCCATCATCGGTAAACTGCAGGAGCTCGGAATCGACTGCAAAATACTATTTCTGCAGGCAGAAAATTACACCCTGCTGAAGCGATTCAGCGAAACGCGCCGCAAGCACCCCCTGACGGACCCCACGACCCCGCTGGCCGACGCCATCAAGAAGGAACGAGAGCTGCTGGCACCCCTCGCGGCCAGGGCCGACCTGTTCATCGATACCAGCCGCACCAATGTTCACCAGCTGCGCAATCTCGTCAGGGAGTGCATAGGGGCACAGGAGACCTCCGGGCTTTCCATGGTTCTCAGGTCTTTCGGTTACAAGCACGGCGTCCCCGCTGATGCCGATTTCGTATTTGACGCCCGCTGCCTCCCCAACCCGCATTGGGAACACGGCTTGCGCGAACTCACCGGTCTTGATAATGAAGTTATAGAATTCCTTGACGGAGAACCGCTGGTACATGAATTCTACAGGCAGCTTGAGGAATTCCTGGCGACCTGGGTGCCCTGCTACGGGCATGACAATCGCAGCTATCTGAGTATCGCTGTCGGCTGCACCGGTGGGCAGCATCGTTCTGTTTACCTGGTCGAGCGCCTGGCAAAGGACCTCGGCGAACAATTCGGTGGTATTGTCACACGACATAGGGAACTGGAATGAACGTCGGTCTGCTATTGATTACCCATGACAAGCTGGGCAGGAGCCTGCTTGATACGGCGGCAATGATCCTGGGAAACACACCGGCCAAGGTCGGGGCCATCGATGTTCCGGGAGACAGCAATCCCGACAGGGTATATGCCGACGCCTCCGCCGCCTGTACGGCACTCGACAAGGGCGATGGCGTACTGGTGCTGACCGATCTCTACGGCAGTACACCGAGCAATATCGCCACCCGCCTGCTCGTCGAGCATAACGTACTGGTGGTCTCCGGACTGAATGTGCCGATGCTTGTCCGGGTACTGAATTATGCCTCGTGCTCACTGGAAGAACTCGGCAGCAAGGCTGAAAGCGGTGGCCGTGATGGCATCATCGTGACCAGGGAATAACAGGCCGCATACAATGCAGAAAAAACAAGTGATCATCATCAACAAGCTGGGTCTGCATGCACGCGCCGCAGCCAAGTTCGTCACCCTAGCCTCTTCCTTCTCCAGCGAGGTCGACCTTTCCAGGGACAATCAGACAGTCAACGGCAAGAGCATCATGGGCGTTATGATGCTGGCCGCATCTAAGGGCACCCGGCTGACGCTCACGACCAACGGTGTCGATGAGGATAATGCTATTACTCGCATCGAGGAGCTGGTATTGAACAAATTCGGGGAGGAGGAATAGCCCTACCCGCCCGACCAGGTAACACCGGCCGGCTACAGCTATGCAGCCGAACCGTACGCGACAAGACAAAGAGGATCCAGACAGGCCATGAGCCTCGTATTGAACGGAATAGGCGTTTCCCGCGGCGTTGCCATTGGCAAGGCCCACATCATCCTGCGGGGCAGCATCGAAGTCCTCGAGAGCGCCATCCCACCGCAGTACATCGAGGCCGAGGTCACGCGCTTCCTGAATGCCGTAGAGACCGCGCGGCTGCAGCTCAATTCGATACGTGACAACATCCCGGACGATACGCGTGCCGACATCGCGGCCTTCATCGATACACACCTGTTGATGCTGGATGACGCCACCATCGTTAACACGCCCGTTGAGTTGATCCGGGAAAATGGCTGCAATGCGGAATGGGCGCTGAAACTTCAGCGTAATTCACTGGTCGCGGTGTTCGAGCAGATGAATGATCCCTATCTGCGCACCCGCCGCGATGACGTCGACCACGTCATCAACCGCATTCAACGCATCCTGCTCGCCAGCAGCCAGGAAGACAAAAGCGCCGAGGACAGTCTGCTCGGGGCGATAGTCATGACAGACGACCTGACCCCGGCGGAAACAGTGGTTCTGGAACACCAGGGCATCAACGGCTTTGCCACGGAATCCGGCGGTCCGCTATCACATACCGCCATCCTTGCCCGCAGTGTGCAGATACCTGCCGTGGTCGGGGCCCACGGCATCCAGCAGTACATCCGTGACGGGGAACGCATCATCCTAGACGGCCAGCAGGGAATCCTGATCGCAGACCCGGATCAGCGAACCCTGGAACACTACATCGAAAGAGAGGCACGCGAGGAACAGCGCCGCGCCGAACTCGCCAGCCTGATCCGAACCCCGGCTGTGACCCTGGACCAAACTGCAGTCACCCTGATGGCGAATATCGAGCTCCCCGACGATATCGAGGCCGTGGCCAGAGAGAACACCAACGGGGTGGGTCTGTACCGGACTGAGTTCCTGTTCATGAACCGGGCCGAGCCACCGGACGAGGAAGAGCAATATGACTGTTACAGCCGTGTAATCGATGACATGAACGGCAGGCTGCTGACCATCCGCACCCTGGACATGGGGGCGGACAAACAGGTCGACGGATCCGGCATCCGTTGCAGCAGCAACCCGGCACTGGGCCTGCGCGCCATCCGCCTGTGTCTCAAGGACCCCGGCCTGTTTGCGCCGCAATTACGGGCCATCCTGCGCGCCTCCTCCCACGGGCCGGTCCGCATGATGATCCCCATGCTCTCCAATACCCAGGAATTACACCAGGTGCTCCACCTTATCCAGCATACCAAGGACGCCCTGGAGCGCGAGGGCCTGGCCTACGACCCGCATATTCAGATCGGCGGCATGATCGAGGTCCCGGCCGCGGCCCTGTGCGCCGAGACCTTCGCCAGTCACCTGGACTTTCTGTCCATCGGCACCAACGACCTGATCCAGTACACCCTGGCTATCGACCGCGTGGACGACGAGGTCAACTACCTGTACGACCCGCTTCACCCGGCCGTATTGCGGCTGATCAAAATGGTCATCGACGCCGGCCTGGCGGCCGGCATCCCGGTCGCCATGTGTGGCGAGATGGCCGGCGACCCGCGTTATACCCGTCTGCTGCTGGGCATGGGACTGACTGAATTCAGTATGCATCACACGGCCCTGCAGGAGGTCAAGCGCGTCATCAACCAGAGCACGATAGAGTCCCTTGCCCCGAATGTCGAGGCCTTGCTGCAGGCGGCTGATCCAGAGAGGATCGTTGCGCAAATCGAGGCCCTCAACAGCTCGCTGTACTGAGGCCGTGCAGCCCGGTCCGCTGCATCAACACCCGGCGGACCACACTTCCCTTATCGTCGGCCGAACAGGCTGGTACACTGCCTGTTGTCTTCATGAGCGGGGCCTTCCGCTCCTGAGCGCGACGGAATCGCAGCCATGACCGAAACCGCAGAAACACAAAGCACAGAGAATCGCCTGGAACTGTTCACACAGGCGATGGACTCCGGCGCGGCCGGCCAGATCCGTAACCTGTTGGTCAACCTGCACCCGGCGGAAATCGCCGAACTGCTTGAATCGTGTCCGCACGGACCGCGCGAGATACTCTGGGAACTGGTCGATCCGGATGACCGTGGTGAGTCACTGGTCCATGTGAACGACGAGGTCCGTGCCGGTCTCATCAATGAGATGGAGACCAACGACCTGATCGAAGCCACCGACGGCCTGGATGCCGACGATCTCGCCGACCTGCTCAAGGACCTCCCTGGAGCGGTCATCCAAGAAGTGCTGCGTGCCATGGACAAGCAGAACCGCGAACGGCTGGTCGCGGTGCTGCACTACCCCGAAGACAGCGCCGGCGGCATAATGAACGTCGACACCGTGACCGTGCGGGCCGACGTCAGCATTGATGTCATTCTGCGCTACCTTCGGCTGCACAAGGAAATCCCCGCCACCACCGATACCCTGTTCGTGGTGGACCGCGCAGACCAGTACAAGGGCCTGCTGCCCCTGACCACGCTGCTGACCAGTGATCCCGAACTGCTGGTCGCCGCGGTCATGGACAGCGAGGTACAGCCGATCCCTGCAGCCATGCCGGATGACGAGGTCGCCCGGTTGTTCGAGAACCGCGACCTGGTGTCTGCACCGGTGGTCGACGAGGCCGGCAAACTGCTGGGCCGTATCACCATCGACGACGTGGTGGACGTCATCCGTGAGGATGCCGACCACCATCTGCTGAGCATGGCCGGCCTCGATGAAGAGGACGATACCTTTGCGCCGATTGTGATCAGTGCGCGGCGCCGCGCCCTGTGGCTGGGCATCAACCTGTTCACCGCCTTCCTCGCTTCCTGGGTCATCGGCCTGTTCCAGGCGACCCTCGAACAGGTCGTCGCCCTGGCCGTCCTCATGCCCATCGTCGCCAGCATGGGCGGTATTGCCGGCAGCCAGACCCTGATCATCGTGATCCGCGGACTGGCACTGGGCAAGGTGGGAAAGACCAACGCACGCTGGTTGATGTACAAGGAACTGGCCGTCACGGTATTGAACGGGCTCGGCTGGTCCGTGGTGGTCGCCCTGATTGCCACACTGTGGTTCAAGGACACGGCCATCGGCATCATCATTGCTGCGGCACTGATCATCAACCTCGTGTGCGCCGCCATCTCCGGCCTGTCCATCCCCTTCATCCTCAAGCGCATGAACGTCGACCCGGCACACGCCGGCACAGTCCTGCTGACGACCGTCACCGACGTGGTAGGCTTCATGGTGTTCCTGGGACTGGGGACGATGTTCCTGCTCTGAATGATCCAATGAAGATATCCCTATCAGCATCCGGATCTTCGTGAGACTGGGATGGCAAGACGTAGCTAAACGGGCAGAATCCGACTTTGTTTGACATCCAATGTATTCGGCCAGTCAAGGGGCGTTTGAATTACTGCAAGTGCCTGCATGCCCAAGAGGCAGGGGCTTGAAGTACTCCGGGGCTTCAAGCACTCTGACACCTTGATTTTAATGACGCATAGGAGCAATCGATGAATTGGAACGTGTATCTATCTGGCGAGATTCACACTGACTGGCGCGAACAACTCATGGACGGCGTTAAGGCGGCTGATTTACCAGTCACATTTACGTCCGCCGTAACTAATCATGAGGCGAGCGATGCAGCTGGAGATTTACTCGGCACAGAAACTGATAATTTCTGGCGCGACCACAAGTCGTCAAAAGTAAATGGAATCCGTACGAAAACACTCATCGAAAAATGCGATATCGCAGTGGTACGTTTTGGAGACAAGTATAAACAGTGGAATGCGGCGTTTGACGCCGGTTATTGCGCGGCTCTCGGAAAGCCTTATATTACTTTGCACGATGAGGCAATTATTCATCCACTCAAGGAAGTAGATGCCTCTGCAGTGGCCTGGGCCAAGACTCCGGCGCAAGTCGTTGAGATACTGAAATACGTCATTAGCGCATAATCATTAATTCAGAATATTCTGCGCCAGACAATAACTAAAGGGATCAGAGTATTTGATATCCTCCACCTGTCTGCATGCACAAAAGGTCGGGTATCACTCTGACCTCCTGATTCTTCGTGAGTTCTATAATCAGGCTTAAGTTGATGCATACCGCTCTACGCGCTCTATACTCTACTTAGTCAGACCATTGGGCCTCGATAGACAGGAGAAGTGCAAATGGCAAAACGGACAATATTGGCAATTGTGGCGGTGTTTATTGCGTGGACTCTTCTGGATTTCATCATTCACGGGATGCTTCTTAAATCCACCTACGAGGCAACAGCCGATCTTTGGCGCCCGATGAATGAAATGAGCATGCCACTGATGTATTTCGTTACACTTGTATTCACCGGGTGTTTCGTTCTGATCTATGGACTCCTTATCGAGCAGAAATCACTGGCATCGGGCATCAAATTCGGGATTCTCTTCGGTCTCGCCACCGGCATCTCGATGGGATTCGGCTCCTACACCTACATGCCAATTCCGTTGACGCTCGCATGGGGCTGGTTTATTGGAACCTGGTTCGAGGCAATTGCAGCGGGAGCAATTGTCGGCGCGATAATAAAATCCTGAAACTACGTACGCGAAGTTCCGGGATGCCGGCACTAAAGTAAAGAGGAACCAATTCAAGGTATCGGAGTGTTTGAAATCCTGCAAGTGTCGGGATCCTCAAAAGCTCGGGGTTTCAAGCACTCCGATCCCTTGAATTCCCCAACCCCCACTCATGGGAGAGGGGACGATTCTTGAATTACAGGCAATAATCCTGGCTAACAAATTTAATGAGGTATATTGCTATGAGTACGACAACGGAACTACAGCAAACCATTATTGATATGGTTGATAATACCCGTGGCATCCTGGCAGCCGACGAAAGTTCACCGACCATCGCCAAGCGCTTCGCAGCGATCAGCGTAGAGTCCACAGAAGAGAATCGCCGTCATTATAGAAGCACGTTATTGAGTACACCTGATCTCGGACAATACATATCCGGCGTGATCCTGTTTGAAGAAACCCTGGATCAAAAAACCAGTGATGGTACTCCGCTGGCTGAGTTGGCGCGAAAACAAAGTATCGTTCCAGGCATCAAAGTCGATAAGGGCAAAGGGCCACTTCCGGGCGCGCCGGGCGATTCAATTACCTATGGCTTGGATGGTTTGGCTGAAAGGCTTGAAGGATACAAGGCACAAGGCGCACGTTTTGCCAAGTGGCGTGAGGTGTATTCAATCACCGCTACCAATCCCACACAATTGGGGCTGGACGCCAATGCCGAGATGCTCGCGCGCTATGCCGCAGTCTGCCAGTCAACAGGCATCGTCCCCATTGTCGAGCCCGAAGTGCTAATGGACGGCAAACACGATATAGCGCGCTGTGCAGTCGTTACCGAAAATGTGTTGCATTCGGTTTTCCATGCATTGCACAAGCACCATGTCAGCCTGGAACACATGATACTCAAACCGAATATGGTTTTGCCCGGGATAGACTTACGCACCGCAGACCCGGAAGAAGTTGCCACCGAAACACTCAAGGTAATTCGCCGAACGGTACCTGCAGCCGTCCCCAGCCTTAACTTTCTCTCTGGTGGTCAGGGCCCGGAAGAAGCAACACGCAACCTCAATGCCATCAACCAGCTGCGTGGCAGCGCCCCCTGGCAACTCAGCATTTCCTATGGACGCGCATTGCAACAACCCGCCTTACATGCCTGGCAGGGCAAGACAGAGAATGATGCAGCGGCCCAACAAGCCCTGCTAAATCGTGCACGATTGAATAGCCTGGCAAGACAAGGGAAGTATGAGAGCGAATAAGGGCTTCTGTTAATACCCGCGCTTCAGATCCACCACGCTCAGCATGCGCTCGCCATTGACGTAACGACGCAGGTTCTCGCGCACCACGAGCCAGTAGCGACCCATCTGTTCATCGGAACCGGCACTGATGTGCGGGGTGATGAAGACATTCTTCGCCGTCCACAGCGGGTGACTCGGCGGCAGGGGTTCGGGATCGGTGACATCCAGGGCCGCACCGCCAAGCCGCTCCGAATTCAGGGCCTCGATGAGGTCCGCGGTCTCCACACTCCTGCCGCGACCGACGTTGATGAAATAGGCACCCGGCTTCATGCCGCGGAAGAAGCTGCGATCGAACAGGCCGGTGGTCTCGGGTGTCAGCGGTGTGGCATTCACCACAACGTCCGCTTGACTGGCGAGCGTGTGCAGTTCATCGGACAGCCCGACATAGGCCACAAATTCCGGGCCCTCGTGCGAGGAATTGCGTGTCGCCAGCACGCGCATTCCGAGGCCGTGCGCGCGGCGGGCAATCTCGGTGCCGATACCGCCCAGGCCCACCACCAGCAGGGTACGGCCCTGCACCTCCTGCATCGACGTACGCTCGACCGCTGCACGGTCCCAGTGCCGCTCCCGCTGCCGATCGCGAAACACATACAGCTTGCGCGTGAGTGTGTACATCATACCGATCACATGTTCGGCGATGCCGGGCCCGTAAATGCGCTGCATATTGGTCACCAGAATCTCACGCGACTGCGCCAGTGGTGAGCTCGTACATCTGTCGACCCCCGCGGAGTAGTTCAGGATATAACGCAGCGCCTTGCCGTTGCTGAGATTTTCGTGTGTGCAATACCCAAGTAGCACGTCGGCGTCTTCGAGCTGCGCCGCCGGCACCTCGCGCGAGGTCGCCACCACGATCTCAGCATCCCCCGCCACCTGTTTCAACCACGCGACTGCGTCAGGCTTCGACGCCATCTGCCGATCAAGCATCGTCACCACGATGCGCCTGGGCTTCTGCCACACACTGGATGTACTGATCGGTGCCACGGCCTCCCTGAGCCCCATGTCCTTTATCAACTGCGCCGTCGCCGCATCGGGACCCGCGGCAGAGGCGCTAATACCGAGATACAAATAAAGAACCAAACCACAAAGTATTCGAAACATGGGGGCCTCCCGCTTCAGCCATTCAAAGTCCGGAGTAATATGAGAAACATAACTCCGCTTCCTTGAGCAAGTCCTTACCATACTGGTTAGTCAATATCGTGTCAGGTATTTTTCCATGTTGGTCGGGAAATTATCGCCAACCAAGACACCAGGTGGTGGCATTGCATCCGACCTGCTGAGCAAGCGCCTTGTGACGGAACAGGAGAAAATAGCGCCGGAAGGCGTCCGCCTCGCAGTTACGTAGTATGTAACTACATTGCGGACAAGAAGGCATCTGGCTGCATGGAGCCGCCACCGGGAGCATCCGGCTCGCGTTACGCTGACCGGCACGGGATTTATCCCCTTTCTACCATGGATTTGACCTGGCGCAATGACTTTTCCCCGGCGCCTTGACTAGCCTCCTGCACATGGCAATAACCACATTCAGCCCGGTATGACTACGTGGTATATTCCCGCATGTAGCACCCCTACTCGAAAAATAAAGAACAAGGAGAACTGCATGGCACTTTGGACATTACTGATTTGGCTGGCAATCTGCGCTGTTTCCGGGCGGCTTCCCGCCACCACCCGCTACACGGCGACATCCGCGGCGCAGACGTGGCCGCTGATCCACGGGATAGACCAGGGCCATACCACCCCCGGGTCCCAATACAAGAGCCACACCGGGACCCTGGTTCATTAATAAATACAGAGAGGAGCAACCTATGGGATTATTCGATTTTGCGAAAAATATCGGTGCGAAAGTGTTCGGTGACAAGGAGAAGCCCGCCGACCAGGCCGGGAAGATAAAGAGCCATATTGAAAAGGACAATCCGGGCGTTACAGACCTCGAGGTGTCCGTCAGCGACGGGGTCGTTTCACTGAAAGGCGAGGCTGCTTCCGGTGAAGCACTGGAGAAGGCCGTGCTGCTTGCCGGCAACGTTCAGGGTGTGGAAAAGGTCATGGCAGTAACGGTCAAGACGCCGGATGAACCCCGGGTTGAATACTACGAGATCGTGTCAGGCGATACACTCTCGGGTATTGCAAAAAAATATTATGGCGATGCCATGCAGTATCCGCGACTGTTCGATGCAAACAAGGAAGTGATAAAGGACCCCGATCTGATTTATCCCGGCCAGAAGATTCGTATACCGCTGGACTGATCCGGGAACACTGTTGGCGCCCAACCAATCCTCAAGCGGCCGGACCTCAGGAGGAGACCGGCCGCACGGGCGGCAAAGGTGCAAGGTATCCCCCTGAATTCAGGCCGGCGCAGCCGCCGCGGCCCATGTGCATCCATTTTTCTGAAGGTATAGTGCGCCAGGTTGCATGCGCCTATCTCAAACAGAAAGGCCGTCTTGAAGACGGCCTTTCTGGCAGGCACCCTGGCTGACGCTTGATGTGACTTCGCCCTTCCAGGACAAGCAGGTTCGACCCAAACCGGAAATACCGCACACTGATTGCGTAAGCAATACACGCGCGCGTTCACTAGTACCAAGGTACCATTCACTTTACTTCTACAACTCGCTAGACTGATTCCTGACAGCCCAATAACAAGCAGAACAAACTGATGGCTGACAATTGTAACTGTTGTCGATGGACCTATTGTGTTTTTCGAAAAGATGGTAAGTAAAATGAAAACTACTCTGGCGGTACTGCTGTTGCTGATATCGACCTCCCTGCTTGCAAATAACAGGCCCCCTTGCAGCCTGGATCCAGGCGCCTGTAGAGGCGGGATTCCGTCAAACCGGATTATAGTTAATGACATCGCCACTGTTCCCGAACCCGGCACTCTGGCATTAATAGGCCTGGGCATGGCAGGTCTGGTGGTTACGCGAAAACGAAAAAGTTAACACTGCTATCGCTATTTTCACGACGACTCTCGGGTCGCCGTTTTAACGTGTTTATATTTCCGGGATTGGCCGGTTCAGGACGATCAGGCCGATGAGGATATGAAAGATCTCTTGCTGGTCACCGGCTATGCAGGTTGAATCAGCGAAAGCGTACTCCTGCGGCTGTGCTAACAGGATTATGGCACTGCTCGCATTACCTGACTCCCAGTTTGGTCCTCAGGAACCCGCGATTGTCATCTGTTCGATCAGCACCGAGCCGCTGCGCACATTGCCGCGCAGGTCCACGTCATTGCCGACCTCGACAATCCCCATGAACATGTCTCTGAGATTGCCGGCCACGGCAATCTCGTCCACGGGGTACTGGATCTCGCCGTCTTCCACCCAGAAGCCGGCAACGCCGCGTGAGTAGTCCCCGGTCAGGATGTTCACCCCAAAGCCAATTACCTCGGTCACCAGCAGACCGGTACCCATAGCACGCAGCAGCCCCGGCAGGTCCTTGTCGCCCGGGTCAATGGTGAGGTTGTGCACACCGCCGGCATTGGCGGTGGTCTCCATTCCCAGCTGGCGCGCGGAATAGCTGTCCAGCACATAGCCCTGCAGTACGCCATCCAGCACCAGGTCGCGCGCCTGGGTGGCGACCCCTTCACTGTCGTATGGAGCACTGCCCATTGCCTTTCTCAGCAATGGCTGCTCGTGGATATGTATAAAGCCCGGGAATACCTGCTTCCCGAGATGGTCGACCAGGAACGATGACTTGCGGTAGAGACTGCCGCCCTTGATGGCGCTGATGAAACTGCCGAACAGACCACGTGCGACGTCGGCGGCAAAGATAACCGGTACCTGGCGCGTGGCCAGTCGCCGGGTCCCCAGGCGCCTGAAGGTCCGCTCCCCTGCCATGTGCCCAACCTCCACGGGTGTTGCCAGGTCGCGGTAATCGCGTGCAGACTCATACCAGTGATCGCGCTGCATCTCATCACCCTGCTTGCCCACCACGGAACAACTCAGGCTATGTCGGCTGGTCCGGTAGCCACCCACGAATCCGTGGCTATTAGCCAATACCCGTATGCCGGTATAGCTGGACAGCGTCCCGCCCTCGGAATTTACAATCCGTTCATCCACGTCACGGGCCCCGGCCTCACATTCACGCGCCAGCTCGATGGCCTGGTCGACGCCGAGTTGCCAGGGGTGATAAAGGTCCAGGTCGGGAATGATGCTGGCCATGCGCCCGGCGTCCGCCAGGCCGGCACAGGGATCCGTATTGGTATAACGGGCGATATCGCAGGCCGCCTGCACTGTGGCGCGGATGCCCGCGGGCTCGAAATCTGCGGTGCTTGCCGAGCCCTTGCGATGCTCGAAATAGACCGTCAGGCCCAGGCCCCGGTCACGGTTGTACTCCAGGGTCTCCGTTTCCCCCAGGCGCACGGTCACGGACAGCCCCGCATCGATACTGACGCCGGCTTCCACACCATCGGCACCCAGCTTCTGCGCCTGGGCAATGATATCGTGCACCATCTCCTCCAGCTGCGACTGCTGCGGAAATTCCGGTTCGTTTGCTGTGCTCTGGATTTCAGACATAATCATTCCCCGTGAAGTGGCGTGGATTCTACCGGTCACACCCTGGCCGGACAAATCCCGCTGAAACCGCTATCCTTCATCTGAAGTCGACACACCGAACCATCCCATGCACGACACCGAACGCGAAAAAGACACCGCCATCAGCAAGTCCCAGCGCAAACGCGACATGGACGCGCTTAAGCGGCTTGGCGAGGCGCTGCTCGACTTCGATGCCGCCGCCCTGAACCAGCTGGAACTGCCGGAGGAGTTGCTGGACGCCATAAAGACAGCGAAAAAAATCCACTCACACGGGGCGCGCAAACGCCAGCTGCAATACATCGGGAAACTGCTGCGATCCATCGATCCCGAACCTCTTCATGCGGCGGTCGAGGCCCGACGTCACCAGCAAGCCACCAACACCAGGGAATTCCACCTGCTCGAGGAACTGCGCGAGTCGCTCATCAGCGAAGGGGATTCATCACTGGCAACAGTGCTAGAGCATTTCCCGACCGCCGACCGCCAGCATATTCGCAAGCTGGCCCGCCAGGCGCTCAAGGAACGGGAGCTGAATCAGCCCCCCAGGGCAGCACGACGCCTGTTCCGCGAACTGCGGGAACTGCAGGAGAACTCCTGATCACCCGCTCCGGTTCCCTGCAGACCGTTACCTATAAAAAACGGCGGCCCCTGGCCGCCGTAATGATCTACCTGACACACATCAGCAGTTATTCTTGAATACAGACAACACTCATCCGATGCGCTCGGCAGACAGTTTCTGACTGCTCATCTGGGCGAGGATGTCGAACGATGAGATCCGCACCGGATCATACGAGACCAACATCAGATGTGGCCGCCTGTCGTTGAAGTGCGCTTCATTCACGCCCTGCATACTGGAGATTGCGGCCTCAATATCGTGCCGCCGGTTCTCTTCCAGTTTGTCATCAACATGCATTACCAAATCACTGCGATGTACCATGGTATCTCCTCCATTGGGTTGGTTTAATGCACTGCCTCATTGCACGGGGCTTGTGACGCCCCGGACTGCCACCCTGGCTGTACGTCCTCCGTGTAGCCCAACCGTAGATTAAATGAGACACATAAGTCAATGTAATATAATGATATTTGCATACACACAACATATTGTGCCATAAATATATATTATCTATGCCAAAGCACTATATATGTATGGAGGCGCACTAAAAATCACATAATAAATTTGAGGAATTTAGAGGGCATTTCCGATTTTTAACGGATTAGTGATCTGGCAACCGCATCGGCAGGCAGGACGGTGTGCCGTTAGGCCAGTACACCGGTTCACGCTATTTGAGCAAGTCGCGGATGATCTGCTCGACCTCGGGGTGATTGAAATCCCGGCCACCGACTGCCCGGAAAACGATGCGACCCTGCCTGTCAATCAGAAAGGTCGTGGGCAGGCCTTTCACCTGGTAGGCCTGAGATACCTCACCCTCCCGGTCGAACAGGACCGGAAAGGTCGGATAGACGCTCAGCTGACCCATGTAGGGAAACACCAGGTCCGGGTCTTCCCATTCATTGACGGCAAGCACGCTGAATCCGTCCGCGTTGAATTTCCGGTAGAGCGCCTCCATCGACGGCATCTCGCGCCGGCAGGGTGGACACCAGGTCGCCCAGAAATTGACCATTATCACCCGTCCCCGGTAGTCCTTCAGGGCATGCTGTTCGCCGTCCATATCCTGCAGGACGAAATCAGGGGCCGTGACCGGCGTGGCCAGTCGGGTCATCTGATAACTCAGTTCCGGCACTGGCATCTGTGCCATGACCGGGGCCGCGGACAACCACCAGCCCAACAGCAGGCCGGCAACCGACCGGCCTGTATTATTCATCCGCTGGTATACTCGCCGGCGCACAGCGCAGCCCCTCAATCCTTCCCTCATGCGTTTCACCCTGGTAGTTCCATGAATAGAGCAGTGTGAATACACTGTCCGGCGGCAGCGCGACCGTGGTAAAGCCCTGACTCCAGTCACCGGGTTCGAAGGTCTGGTCGTC
Organism: uncultured Ectothiorhodospiraceae bacterium; assembly: GCA_947258545.1. Taxonomy (GTDB): domain Bacteria; phylum Pseudomonadota; class Gammaproteobacteria; order UBA9214; family UBA9214; genus CAMYJZ01. Next base: position 17,438 of record CAMYJI010000010.1, on the reverse strand, counting down.
CGGAAGGATCGACCAGCGATAGGCCACGCCCATTTGTTTCCATTCATCAAGCCATTCGGTCTTGGTCTTGATGCGATGCTGCCGACAATCCGGGGTCAGGTAACGCCAGTCCCCCACCCGATAGGAAACCTGCGTATCAGAGGTATTGGTCACGATCGTACCGAACACGCAGTAATCGGCGATACTCTCCAGCACCGCGGGCGGCAGGCCACGCGAACTGTAGACGGCGGCCACATAGTCCGACAGCATCTGCACCAATTGCAGACTGAGCCCGACCTCCTCTACCGACCATGACAGCAGACCGCTGTCGGCATCGCGGTGCTGTTGCACCTCGGCGGCGTCTGCACTCTCTGCGATCCACATCAATAACCCCAGGCAGAGACCCGGCAGCGTAAGTCCCCGGGTCCTGCGACCAGCGCTGGCAGCATCAAGCAGGTTCATGGTTAAGCGACAGGTGGGGTCTGCACATTCCGGCAAACAACTGGCTCAGGCGCTGGTCCCGCCAACGGTGAGTTCATCGATCAGCAGGGTCGGCTGCCCGACACCGACGGGGACGCTCTGCCCATCCTTGCCGCAGGTGCCGACACCGGAATCCAGTTCGAGGTCGTTGCCGACCATGGAGACCTGTTTCAGCACATCCGGTCCGTTGCCGATCAGGGTCGCCCCCTTGACCGGGCGGGTGACCTTGCCATTTTCAATCAGGTAGGCCTCGCTGGCGGTAAAAACAAACTTGCCCGAGGTGATGTCCACCTGGCCGCCCCCGAAATTGACCGCGTACAGGCCCTTGTCGACGGACTGGATGATCTCCGCAGGATTATGTTTTCCAGCCAGCATGTAGGTATTGGTCATGCGTGGCATCGGTAAATGCGCGTAGGATTCACGCCGGCCATTACCGGTTGGGGCCACACCCATCAGGCCGGCGTTGAGACGATCCTGCATGTAGCCCTTGAGGATGCCGTTCTCGATGAGCACCGTGTTTTGTGTCTTGATACCTTCGTCATCGACGTTCAGGGAACCGCGCCGGCCCTGCAGGGTCCCGTCATCCACCACCGTGCACAGGGGCGAGGCCACCTGCTCCCCGACGCGCCCGGCAAAGGCCGACGTGCCCTTGCGGTTGAAGTCACCCTCCAGCCCATGGCCGATCGCCTCGTGCAGCAGGATCCCGGGCCACCCCGGTCCCAGCACTACCGGCATGCTGCCTGCCGGGGTGTCGACCGCCTCCAGGTTGACGAGGGCCTGGCGCACTGCCTCGCGCGCATAGCCCAGGGCACGTTCCTGCTCCAGGAAGAAGCTGTATTCCGTGCGCCCGCCGCCACCGGCGCTTCCCTGCTCGCGGCGGCCACCCTGCTCGACGATCACGCTGACATTTAAACGGATCAAAGGTCGCACATCGGCCGACAGGGTGCCGTCGCTGACGGCCACCATCATGACCTCGTGCACACCCGCGAGACTGACCACGACCTCACTGACACGCGGGTCCAGGCGGCGCGCCTCGGCGTCAACATTCCTGAGCAGCTCGACCTTCATGTCGGCCGACATGTGCTCCAGCGGGTCCAGTGCCGGGTAGAGGGTGTTCCCGTCACTCCGGTGCCAGGCTTGCAGACTGCCTTCAGTACCGCGTTTCGCGATGGCGCGAGCCGCCTGCGACGCCTGCAGCAGGGCCGGCATCATGATCTCGTCGGAATAGGCAAATCCGGTCTTGTCACCGCTGATTGCGCGGACGCCGGCACCCTGTTCAATGCTGTGGGTGCCTTCCTTGACGATGCCGTCCTCCAGCAACCAGGACTCGTAACGCGTCGACTGGAAATACAGATCGCCGCTGTCCACCGCGTGTCCGAGCAGCTGTCCGAACAGCCGGTCGAGATCGTTTTCATCAATACCCGCGGGGGCCAGCAGACGCTGACGCGCAATATCAAGATTGGATGTACTCATGAAGCGATCACCCTGAGCGGTTTACTGGCACTGCAGGCGGCGGTGCTCAATACTGGGGAAATTGCGGCGTGCGCTCTCCAGCCGCTGTAGATCGATGCGGGCGCAGACCACTCCCGGGCCGCGAGAGAGGCTGTTCAGGACAATACCCCAGGGATCGACGATCATGCTGTGCCCGTGGGTTTCGCGCCCGTTGAGGTGATAGCCACCCTGGCCGGCGGCCACGACATAACAGAGGTTCTCGATGGCACGCGCCCTGACCAGGACCTCCCAGTGTGCCCGTCCGGTGATCGCGGTGAATGCCGCGGGCAGGACCACGATTTCCATACCTGCGGTCAGCTGTTGCCGGAACAGTTCCGGGAAGCGCAGGTCATAGCAGATCGCGACACCCATGCGGCCGAAGGGACTGTCGATGACCACCACCTCGTCACTGGGCTCGATGGTCTCGGACTCCGTGTATTGTTCGTTGCTGTCCACCAGTTCCACATCGAACAGGTGGATCTTGTCGTAGCGGGCGACCTGTTTGCCGGTATCGTCGTAGACCAGGCAGGCCGCGCGCACCTTGTCCCTGGCGTCGGCCAGCAGCGGGACGGTTCCTCCTACCAGCCAGATGCCGTGATGCACCGCCTGCTCCGACAGGAAGGCCTGGATCGGCCCATCACCCTCCGGCTCACGGACCTCGACCTTGTCGCGCTCCGACTTGCCCATGATGGCGAAGTTCTCCGGCAGCACCACCAGTTTCGCTTCGCGGTTGACCGCCTCTTCGATCAGGCGCTCTGCCTCCAGCAGATTGGCACCCACATTGGGTCCGGATGCCATCTGTATACATGCAACCACTGTCATCGCTTCATCAACCTTGCCAACACCTTCACTTCCCGCTCTCCTGAACAGCGGCCCTCCCGCAGACAGAAAAGTTAATTATTTGATCAAATGAAAGAATACCACAGATCCAGTGCCCGCCAGGGAGTGACGCCGCCTGACCGGGGCACTCATTCGATATCCTCGGAATCACTGGTGACGGTCTCTTTTTCCGGAATTGCCAGGGTGGTATATACCGGGTCCGACCAGGGGCCGGTAAGGGAATATCGGGTGTGGGCAAAACGCGTCATCTCCTCGATCTCCTTGCCCAGCAGCTTGTCCGCCAGTAGCAATGCGGCGCCCACAACCGGCCCGCCTGCGATGGCACCTGCCAGGGGCAGGCTGGATCCGACGCGCGGGATCACGGTAACCTGTTCATCATAATCCTTTGCTGCCAGGCCCACGCGCCCCGCTATCTCGACCCGGGCAGCAGGGCCCTCGATGGTCAGGTCGCTGGTCTGGGCATCCCCGCCGGTCAATAAGAAGTTGCCCTCGATCCGGTCAAACGCGAAGCCCTTCTTGAACAGGTCGCTGAAGTCGAGCAGCAGCCTGCGCGACAGGGTATGCAGGCTGAGCAGGCCGAGTACGCGCCCCGCCCCGGGCTCGACATCCAGCAATTGACCGTCCTTGATCAACAGGTAAAGCTTGCCGTTGGCACGTTCCGGCAGGAAGTCCCAGGGATTGCCACGCCAGCTTGCCTGGAGTGATCCGGACAAGCTGCCACCGGAGACATTCTCCGCGTAGTTGAAGGCCTTCAGCAGGGCGTCCAATTTGCCGTCGCTATAGGTGATACCGAACCGCGAGATCGACTGGCCCTCGACCTGCTCCCAGTCACCTGTCGCGCGCAGATCCATGATATCCGATGCCAGTACCAGCCGGTCGACATGGACCTTCTCCGCATTCCGGGTTGCCAGCAGGTCGATCTCACCCAGGTCGATACCGGAATAGTTGAACTCACGCACCGAGACATGCAAGTTTGGAAACACCGCGGGTGTGAGGGACAGACCACCGGTCGCAGTCAACCCGGCATCCTTCTCGAGCACCAGCCGGTCAAGGTTCATGACAATCCGCTCGATCCCGGCACCCTCATAGACAAGCTGTATCTCGCCGTCAACAGCAGGGCCGCCCAATGTAATGTCCTGGACTAGGCCGGTCTTTACCGCGCGGACTTCCACATCGTGCAGGCGGTGGCCGGCAAGCTGCAAGTTTTCGATCAGTACATCGGTCTTCAGCGGAGGACCGCCACCGGACTGCCAGCGTGTGAAGACCGGTTGCCAGCGTGACAGCGCGAACCGCTGCAACCTGCCCGTGATGGACAGGACATTCCCCTCTGGCAGGACCGACCTTTCACCTCCGATGGCGAGATTACCCTTGTGCCACTCCATATCCTGTGCGTCCGGCTTCAAGCCGAACACCCCGTTGGCAATATCCGCATAACGGATGCGCACAACCCTGACGGGGTCATTCATGTTTTCCACGCTGATGGCAAATGGCCGCGTTTCCGCTGGTTTTTTTCCGAAGGGTTCAGGCAATTCGATGCCAACACCCTCGAGTGCGGAGGAGATCTTCAATGAGACGCGGGGTATATCACTGCGACGCTGCAGCCGCCCGATGCTCAACAGCGCCTCCCAATCAGTGCGGCCCGAGAGGAAGGAAGCCAGTTGTACATTCTGTTCGCGCGCAAGATCCACCAGTGCAAGCGGGCCGCGCAGGTTGATATTGGTTACGGCGGCTGCGCTATCGGTCCAGACATCCACGGCAACCGGCTTGTCGAACAGGCTGGCTTCAAGCGAGTCGCCGCTGATACCGCGCGTATTAAAGGCCAGCTTGCCCTTGATTTTGTCCAGCTCGATATCCGTTTCCTTCAGCTTCAGGTTGTTGCCCTTGAGCAGGATCTCACCGCGAACATCGACGGGCCGGTTGCCGCGCAGGGGGAGATCGATATCCAGTGCCAGTGCCGCATCCCCGCTGCTGCTGATGCGGTCAACAAAGCCTCCATAGGAGCTGCCCAGCGGGCTGCTGGCCAGCTCCGCCAGCATGACGGACAGCGGCCCGTAAACGCTACCGTCGATCTCGAGGTCGGGTGCGGCCAGGTCCTTAATCCGTGCATGCACCTCGGCCAGCGAGGCCGAGCGGATTTTCCCCTGTTTCCCATGGATATCCATGGCACGGCCCTTGAACGCTATCTCCGCGTCGAGCTGCTCGATTCGCGTCCAGGCCTCGTTGAAATCGAGTATGGCGTTACTCACCGGCAGGCTGGCGGTCAATTGCCCGCCGCCGTTATCGAAGGGCACCCGGTCAAGCGGCCCCTGCAGGACGAAACTTCCTTCATTGATATCACCGCTGACCAGGCTGCGGTCCAGCCAGGCAACCGCTTTCGGTGACATCATGCGGGCCGGCAGGTAATGCCTGACTGCCGCCAGGTCGCCACGCTGCACATTGATCTTAAAATCGATTACCGGGGAAGCCCCGGCCGGTGGCAGCTCGAGCCCGAGAGAGGCCGTGAGCGCCAGGTCGGTGTTACGGATATCTAGCGCCGGGCCCCTGATGATCAGGCGATCATTGTCATAGTGCCAGGCGACCTCGCCAGCCAGGGTATCGAACTGCAGGGTATCGCGGAAGATCTTCTCATCCCGGAAGCCGACGTCCCTGCCTTGCAACCAGAGGGCGCCGGCATCGGAATTCCCGGTGATGCTGCCCTGCAGACCGTGGATGGACGGTCCGTCAGCGGTACTCCGGAAACCGAGATCATCGAAACTCGCATCAAAACCAAGCACGCGGATAACGTCACCGACACTCTTGAAACTGACGGAAAGGTTGCGGACGGTGCCCTCGGCCGTGAAATTGGCAACCTGCTGCCAGTGTTTGTCTTCCAATCCGGGGATGACCCGTAGAAAAGACTGCACATCCTGCAGGTACAGGTGGGCGAATTCACCGGCAATGTAGCGCTCACCATCGATAGTGACCCCGGCCAGCGAGTACAGCGACTCTTCCCTGGCCTCTGTACCCTGCTCGACACTGAGCCGCTGCGCCGTGAACTGCCAGCCGGATTTACTGTCACGCCAGCCAAACACCCCGCTGAAACGGTCGACGGCATAATCCATGAACGTATCCGCTGCTGTGCGCTGCACGCGCAGGTCACTGATGTCGATTTCACCTCTAATGGAGCGTATATCGGCGAACTCGACGTCTACCCAGCACCTGACATCGGCGACACCCTGGAGGTCTACATCGGAAATGAGCGGTGCCAGGTTCTCGTCCGTCAGTGCCAGCGCCTGCCCCTTCAGGTACAGGCGGCCGCTCCACTTGCCGATAGCGCCCACCGTCCCCCTGAACATTCCCTGGACATCGACACGGTAACCCAGGTGCCCGGGCAGCATGGCATAACCGATCAGCACATGCCGGTCACCGGAATTTTCCAGGCTGAAGGTGACATCGGAGAAGCGCGCGGGCTGGCGTCCCTGGAGCCGGTCGTGGAGGGTAATCACCGAATCGTGAATGGCGAGGCGTTGCACCTCCAGCAGCCCCGTCAGCGCCGGAGCGGCGGCCCCCTTTCCCTTGAGCCTGTCGATATAGATCTGCCCGTCCGTGTCCCGGATGACTGTCAGGTCGGCGCCAATGACATCGATGCCCTGCAACCGCAGTGTCCGCTCATAGACGTATTTCCAGATATCGAGACCTAGCCAGATCTCTTCAACGGCTACTCGCCTCCTCGGCTGCTCAGGGTTCGAGATGACCACGTCCCTGAGCTTGAGTACCGGTCCCAGACCACGCCAGGTCGCATCCATACGCCCGATACTGACCGGTCTGCCCAGGAGCTCACCGGCCAGTACCTCTACCTCACTGCGGTACTCGCCAAGCGTGGGGAGCCACAGGCGAGCGGCCGTCAGTGCGAGTGCCAACAGGAGCAGCAAAAAGGCAAACGACAGCCAGAGGGCGTTGAAGAAACGGGCGAGCATGGTTAAGACTAACGCTCAGCGACCGCTCGGGTTGACAGACCCGTCAGGTGGCAGGCAGCCATACCATCAGGGACTACATGGGAACAACATCATACTGTTCCTGCGTATACAGGTCTTCCACCTGGTACTTGATCGGTTTTCCTATGAAGGCTTCCAGTTCCGCCAGGCTGTCGGACTCTTCGTCCAGCAGCAGGTCAACGACCTCCTGGGAGGCCAGCACCAGCAGTTGCTGCGCATCGAACTGGCGTGCCTCCCGCAGGATCTCGCGGAAGATTTCATAACAGACGGTTTCCGGCGTTTTCAGTGACGCCCGGCCACCACAGGTGGGACATTCCTCACACAGGATATGTTCCAGACTCTCGCGGATTCGTTTGCGTGTCATCTCCACGAGCCCGAGGCTGGAAACCTCGGTGATATGGGTCTTGGCGTGGTCCTTGTCCAGGTACTTCTCGAAGGCGCGCAGCACCTGGCGCTTGTGCTCATCCTGCAACATGTCGATAAAGTCGACAATAATGATTCCGCCCAGGTTGCGCAGTCGCAGCTGGCGGGCAATGGTCTGTGCCGCCTCCAGGTTCGTCTTGAATATAGTCTCCTCGAGATTGCGGTGCCCCACGTAGCCCCCGGTATTGACATCGATCGTAGTCATTGCCTCCGTCTGGTCGATGACCAGGTGGCCACCGGACTTCAGTTGTACCTTGCGTTCCAGCGCTTTCTGAATCTCGTCATCGATGCCGTAGAGATCGAATATGGGCCGTTCGCCGGGATAGTATTCAATCTGCACCTTCAGATCAGGCATAAACTTACCGGCGAATTGCTGCAGGCGCTGGTGAGACTCGCGCGAATCGATGCGGATCTTCTCTATCTGATCATCCAGCAGGTCGCGCATGATACGGATACTGAGGGGCAGGTCTTCGTAGACCACGGAACTCGGAGGGGCCACGGCTTCGCGCTCCTCGATAGATTCCCACAGCTTCCTCAGGAACATCATGTCAGTACGTATGGCATCCGGGCCGGCGCCCTCTGCCGCGGTGCGTGCGATATAGCCACCGACATCCTGTTCCGACATGAATAACTGGATGATATCGCGCAGCCTGATCCGCTCGTCCTCATCCTCAATCTTCTGCGATATCCCGACGTTTTCGACCCTGGGAATAAACACCAGGTAACGCGACGGAATGGTGATCTGCGTGGTCAGACGCGCGCCCTTCGTGCCCAGCGGATCCTTGACCACCTGCACGGTCAGTTCCTGGCCTTCCTTGAGCAGTTCATTGATGCTGCTGGTGACCTGCTCAGCGGCGTCAGCATTCTCCGGATTTCTGGATATGATGTCCGAGGCATGCAGGAAGGCGGCGCGTTCCAGCCCAATGTCCACGAATGCGGCCTGCATCCCCGGCAGGACACGGCATACCCGGCCCTTGTAGATATTGCCGACCAGGCCGAGGCGCGCGGTACGCTCGATGAAGATCTCCTGCAGCACACCATTTTCCACCAGTGCAACGCGTGTCTCCCGGGGTGTAACGTTGATCAGTATCTCTTCACTCACATCATGCACCCGAATCGCTTTTTATAATCCATCCTGTTTCACACCTTACAGAACATTAATGCTAAATTCCTGCAGTAATTCCGCAGTTTCATACAAGGGTAGCCCCATCACCCCGGAATAACTGCCTTCGAGGCGGGTGATGAACATGGCGGCCAGGCCCTGGATGGCGTATCCGCCGGCCTTGTCATGCGGCTCGCCGGTTGCCCAGTAGGCCTCGCAGTCAGCCGTACTCAGGGTGCGAAATGTCACGGAACTGCAGCTGACCCGGACCGCCTCATGGCGGCCGACCAGTGCCACGGCGCTCAGGACCTCGTGACTTCTGCCGGACAGGCGCTGCAGCATTTCCAGTCCGTGAATCCGGTCCTGCGGCTTACCCATAATTTCGCCAGCGGCAATAACCGCGGTATCGGCGCCGAGCACCGGGCGCGCGCAGTTGTCACCCAGTGACGCCCACCCGGCACGCGCCTTGTCCAGGGCAAGGCGGCGCACATAGTCGGCGGCGACCTCACCGGATCGTTGCGCCTCGTCGATCTCGATGGGCAGCAGGGTGAAGCGGATGCCCAGTTGCGCCAGTAATTCACGACGCCGTGGCGAGGACGAGGCAAGAAACAGATCAGTGGATGAGCTCATATGAACTCATCTTAACAACAACTCGTAACAGATTGAATAAATAGTTTATTTTACAGGCAAAAACAGGGGCCACCGGCGACACCGCTCAGGCACGGTGGTAGGGATGACCGCTGAGAAGGGTCCAGGCCCGGTAGAGCTGTTCGGCAATCACGATCCGCACCAGCGCATGCGGCAGGGTGTGTGCTGACAGCGACCAGCGCAAATCCGCGCGCGCCAGGCAGGCGGCCGACAGGCCGTCGGCGCCACCGACCAGCAACGCGATAGTGCGTCCGTCCTGCATCCAGTCCTGCAACCGGGCTGCCAATGCCTTGGTACTCCAGGGCTTGCCGGTGACGTCCATGGCGACGACCGTCGCCTGTTCGGGGACGGCGGCCAGCAGCTGTTGTCCCTCCTCCTCACGGATACGTTCGATGGACAGTGTCTTCCTGCGCTTACAGGGGGGGATCTCCACCAGCCGCAGGCTGCATTCATGCGGCAGGCGGCGGGTGTATTCCCGGTAGCCCTCGGTGACCCATGCCGGCATCCGGGTACCTACGGCAATCAGGTGAATGCGCATTGCCGCTGTTGGCCGTGATCAACCGGTATGTGGAGGGCAATCACGTCACTCAGGTCGCCTCTTCGAAGCGACTGCCGACTGACCAGAGTTTCTCCAGCGCATAAAATTCCCTGACCGCGGGCATCATCACGTGGACCACCACGTCGCCGAGGTCGATCAGTATCCACTCGGCCGCCTGCTCTCCTTCCACGCCCAGTGCCGGGTTGCCGGCCTGTTTGGCCTTCAGCGCCACATTGTCCGCCAGCGCCTTTACATGGCGGGTTGATGTGCCGCTGACGATGACCATCCTGTCGGTGATCGCGGTCAGTTCGCTGACATCGATCACCTTGATATCGACGCCCTTGATGTCCTCCAGTGCGTCCATGACCAGCGCCAGCAGCGCATCACCCTGCAGCCCCGGCTGATTGCTTATTCTATTGTGCTTGTCAGTCTTCACAGTTCATTGTCTGCCCTGGTAGAGGCCCTCGCGATTGATAAGTTTGTGTACGGCTTCCGGTATCAGGAAATCCGCACTGCGTCCCTCCGCCAGGCGCTTGCGAATATCCGTTGCGGAAATTTCCAGCCGGGTGACCGGCTGAAACAGCAGGCGACCGGCGGCCTGTTGTTGCAGCTCGTCGGCACTATCGACCCGGTTCAGGCGGATGAAATCCGCCAGCTCGCCCTGTGCTGGAATCCTTGCACCGGGCCGGGTCATGACGACCAGGTGACACAGGTCGATCAGCTCACCCCAGCGGTGCCAGGTCGTCAGGCCGCGAAAGGCGTCCATGCCAATCAGCAGGCAGAGCCCTGTCGCGCCCAGTTCCGCACGCAACGACGTCAACGTATCGATGGTGTAGGACGGGCCTTCCCGTCCGAGCTCGCGCTGGTCGACCACGAAAGCAGAATAACCCTGTACCGCCGCCTCGAGCATGTTCACCCGCTGTCTTGACGTGGCAACAGGCCGCCCCCGGTGCGGTGGGAGATGGCAGGGGATCAAGCGGACCTCATCAAGCGCCAGCACCTCGCAGACATCGAGCGCGGTGCGCAGGTGGCCGAAGTGAACCGGGTCGAAGGTTCCGCCGAGGATGCCTATCATGAAGCCATGTGAGGAGGCGTGAAACCCCGGGAATGTAATACGGACATATGCAATGTGCGACAGTAATTCCTTGCCTGTTTGCTTGATAAGTCTACCGCAAAGACGCAAAGAACGCAGAGAAAAATACCGAATTTAGTAGGACATCTAAGGTATTCAACGAATACTGGAGTGATACATCCTCGGTAACAAGCAGCACTATTGAGATACAGGCTTTGCGCCATCGGTATCTATGCGGTGAAGTTCAGGATTCAACTGCGGATATGGCCATCACCCAGGACAACATACTTCAGGGTCGTCAGCCCTTCGAGGCCGACCGGGCCGCGGGCGTGCAGCTTGTCGGTACTGATACCGATTTCGGCACCCAGCCCGTATTCGAAGCCGTCGGCAAAGCGGCTTGACGCATTCACCATGACCGAACTCGAATCGACCTCGCGCAGGAAGCGCTGCGCGCGCGGCAGCGATTCGGTAATGATGACATCCGTGTGATTGGATCCGTAACGCGCGATATGGTCAATGGCCGCATCGATATCCTCCACGATGCGTACCGCCAGGATCGGCGCCAGGTATTCGGCCTCCCAGTCCGCCTCCGTGGCCACCGTGATGTCCGGCAGGATCCGGCGAGTGGCAGCGCAACCGCGCAACTCGACACCGGCCTGTCCATACTGTTCGGCAAGTTCCGGCAGCACCGCGCTGGCGATCTCTGCCGAGACCAGCAGGGTCTCCATGGTGTTGCAGGTCCCGTAACGCTGGGTCTTGGCGTTGACCGCCACCCGGACGGCCTTGGCCAGGTCCGCCATGCCGTCAATATAGGTATGGCAGACCCCGTGCAGGTGTTTGATCACGGGCACCCGGGACTCCTTGCTGATGCGTTCGATAAGGCCCTTGCCACCACGCGGAATAATGACATCCACCGAGTCCTCCATGCGCACCAGCTCACCCACGGCGGCACGGTCGGTGGTCTCGATTACCTGCACCACATCGGCAGGCAGACCGGCACTCGCCAGGCCCGCGTGGATACAGGCGGCAATCGCCTGGTTGGAATGGATCGCCTCGGATCCGCCCCTGAGGATCGCCGCGTTGCCTGCCTTGAGGCACAGACCGGCGGCATCGGCGGTCACATTGGGGCGCGATTCATAGATGATACCGATGACGCCCAACGGCACCCGCATGCGGCCCACCTGAATACCCGAGGGCCGGTAGTTCATGTCCGAGATGCTTCCGACCGGGTCCGGCAGGGCCGCGATCTGGCGCAGGCCATCGGCCATGGCCGCGATCCGTTCATCGTTCAGTTCCAGTCGGTCAAGCAGGGCGGCATCCAGCCCCTGCTCGCGTCCGGCGGCCATGTCAGTGGCGTTCTCGCTCTTGAGGTGGTCGGCCGCGTCCTCGATGGCACGGGCGATGGCCGTCAGTGCGGCATTCTTGCTACCCGTGTCGGCACGCCCGATATGCCGCGCCGCGGCGCGTGCACGACCGCCCACCTCCTGCATGTAGGCAGGCAGGTCCAGGTTTATGGATTCCGCTTTTGCGCTCATTGACACAGACTCGTTCAGGCCGGTTGTTGAAACATCGTTGCCGGAAAGGCCTTTACGCCCGCCAGCAGCAGTGTCAATTGTAACAGTTCATCCCAGGGGTTTCCCGCGGCCCGTCCCTTGGTGACCCGGTCGACCAGGGCGCATCTCCGCAGCAGGTCCCTGCAGGCTGCGCTGGACAGACGGTTCAGCGCCTTGCTGAGGTGCGCCTTGCGCGCCTGCCAGACACGAAACCGGGCCAACACCCCGGAAATGGCCTCGCCACCGGCGACCGCGTCGGCCATCGTGGCCAATTGTCGCAATTCCCGGGTCAGGGCCCACAACACCATGGGCGCTGCAACGCCCTCCCCCTGCAGGCCATAGAGGATGCGGGAACAACGCACACCGTCACCGCTCAGTGCCGCGTCAACCAGGGTGAACACATCGAAGCGCGCACTATCGGCCACCATGGCGGTAATTGCGACTGCATCAACCGCCCCCTCACCCTGCAACGTGTAGAGCTTGTCGATTTCCTGGGCACAGGCCAGCAGGTTGCCCTCCACCCGTTCGGCCAGCAGTGCCACTGCCTCGGCCGTGGGTTCCAGGCCGCGCTGGCGCATGCGCGAACGCACCCAGGCGGGAAACTGCTGCGTGTCCAGAGGCCATACGAATACAACGACCCCTGCCCGGTCCAGCGCCTGGACCCACTTACTCCTGCGCGCGGACGCTTCCAGTTTTCCGGCCGTGACCAGCAGAATGGTTTCCTCGGGGGGCTGTTCCGCGTAGGCACGCAGGGCCTTCGAACCGGCATCGCCCGGCTTGCCGGTGGGCAGGCGCAGATCGATTAGCCGCCGTTGCGAAAACAGCGACAGGCTGCCGGCGGCCGATTCCAGGGCACCCCAGTCAAAGCCCGTCTGTACAGTCAGTACCTCGCGTTCGTCGTAATCCTGCTTGCGCGCCGCGGCCCGCACCGCGTCGGCCGCCTCCATGACCCGCAGGGGTTCGTCTCCACTGATGAAGTAAACCGGCGCAAGCGCGCCACGCAGCCGGGAGCCCAGCTCTTCCGATTTAATCTGCACGCCGTCCACCTGCTGCCGCGATCCGCAGCATGGCGAGATTGACCAGGCTGCGCTGCAGTTCCTTGCGAATCAGCTCGCTTTCGCGTTCGGTCCCGAGCACATTACTGCGGACATAGAGCAGGTAGCGGTTCATCGACAGGGATTGCCTGGCCACCAGCACCTGTGAATCTGCGCTGATGACATCGAAGCGGATGGTCTGGCGGATCTCGTACTCCTCGGCCTTGCCGGCGGAATCCACCGTGAGCACCTCGGTGCTGGTATGGTTCTCGAGGATACGCAGTATCGCCGTGGCCGCCTCCCGCTCCCCCGTCACCTGTGCACCGCGTCCTTCCAGGGCACTGCGGAATTCGTTGTTGAGCGGATCGAAGGGTGTTTTACCCTCGATATAGGTGATGGCCATTTGTGCGGGCAAGGGTGTTGCACCGCGCAGCTGGAACCCGCACCCGCTGGACAGCAGCAGGGCCGCGGCAAGCAGGGACAGTACGAGGGTCTTAACAGGCCAGCAGAGGGAACGGCTGCCGATCATATCAGGCAACCACATTCACCAGCTTGCCGGGCACGACGATGAATTTCTTCACCGGCCGGTCCTGCACGTGTTTGCGCACATTCGGCTCGCTCAGCACCAGCGCCTCGATGTCGCTCCTGGCGGAATTCGCTGCGACATTGATCTTGCCGCGTACCTTGCCATTCACCTGCACCACCAGCGTAATTTGCTCCTGCACCAGGGCCGACTCGTCACATACGGGCCAGGCGCAGTACACCACGGCCCCTTGGTGACCGAGCGCGTGCCACAGGGTATGGGTGATGTGCGGCACAATCGGAGACAGCATCAGCACCACGGCCTCGAGTGCCTCCTGCATCACGGCGCGCCCCTGTGCCGAGGTGTCGGCGAACTTGTAAATCTCGTTCAGCAATTCCATATTGGCCGACACCACGTTGTTGAACGTGTAGCGCCGTCCCATATCGTCATTGACCTTGGCCAGTGTTGCATGCACCTGCAGACGCAAACCCTTTTGGGCGTCATTCAGCGCGTCACCGCGCAGGGCAGATGCAGGCCCGGCCGCCACGTGCTCCCCGACTCGCTTCCAGAGCCGCTTGAGGAAGCGGGACGCTCCCTCCACCGCGGAATCCGACCACTCCAGCGATTGATCGGGCGGTGCCGCCTGCATGGTGAACAGGCGCACGGTATCGGCACCATAGCGATCGATCAGGCCTTGAGGGTCGACGGTATTGCCCTTCGACTTGGACATCTTGGCCCCGTCCTTCAGCACCATGCCCTGGGTCAGCAGGCTGGTAAACGGCTCGTCCGCCTTGAGCAGTCCCGCGTCGCGCATCAGCTTGTTGAAAAAACGCGCATACAGCAGATGCAACACCGCGTGCTCGATACCACCGATATACTGGTCCACCGGCATCCAGTAGTCGGCCCGCTCATCCAGCATCGCGCCGTGCTGATCGGCACAGGTATACCGCGCGAAATACCAGGACGACTCGAAAAAGGTATCAAAGGTATCGGTTTCCCGCTCCGCCCTGCCGTGACACTTCGGGCACGTGGTTTCGATAAAGGCGGCCAGCTTCTTCAGTGGTGATCCGGTCGCATCGACGGTCACATCCGTCGGCAGGATCACCGGCAAATCGGCTTCAGGTACCGGTACCGCACCACAGTCCGGACAATTGATAATCGGGATCGGGCAACCCCAGTAGCGCTGGCGCGAGACGCCCCAGTCGCGCAACCGGTAATTGACCTGGCGCCGGCCTTTACCGGCGTGTTCCAGCCAGTCCCCAATGGCATCGAAGGCCTGCTCCGAGGTCAGTGGCGGGGTGGATGACCTGCCGGATCGCGATGCCATTCTGTTTGGCAAATTCGTAGTCGCGCTGGTCATGCGCAGGCACGGCCATGACCGCACCGTGACCGTATTCCATGAGGACAAAGTTTGCCGCCCACACCGGAACCACCTCGCCGCTGACCGGGTGGACCGCCTTGAGTCCGGTATCCACACCCTTCTTTTCCATGGTGGCCATGTCGGCCTCGGCCACGCGCGTGTTTTTGCACGCCTCTATGAACGCCTGCAGCGCCGGATTGGCAACCGCCGCCTCCGCGGCCAGCGGGTGTTCGGGCGCAACCGCCACGTAGGTTACGCCCATGACGGTATCCGGGCGGGTGGTATAAACAGCCAAGGTCGTGGTGGCCCGGCCCTCGATGCCAAACTGCATCTCAATACCCTCGGAACGCCCGATCCAGTTGCGCTGCATCGTGCGGACCTGGTCCGGCCAGCCATCCAGTTTGTCGAGATCGGCGAGCAACTCTTCGGCGTAATCGGTGATCTTCAGAAACCATTGCGGAATCTCGCGGCGCTCCACCGGCACACCGGAACGCCAGCCCTTGCCGTCGATGACCTGCTCGTTGGCCAGTACGGTTTGGTCGACCGGGTCCCAGTTTACGACGGCCGTTTTCTTGTAGACGATCCCCTGCTCGAACAGGCGGGTAAAGAACCACTGCTCCCAGCGGTAGTATTCCGGATCGCAGGTTGCCAGCTCGCGCTCCCAGTCATAGCCGAAACCCAGCTGCCTGAGCTGCTTGCGCATGTAGTCGATATTTTCATAGGTCCACTGTGCCGGCGGCACCTGGTTCTGAATGGCCGCGTTCTCGGCCGGCAGACCGAAGGCGTCCCAGCCCATGGGTTGCAATACGTTCCTGCCCTGCATGCGCTGGTAACGGGCAATCACATCGCCGATGGTGTAGTTGCGCACATGACCCATGTGCAGGCGCCCGCTGGGGTAGGGAAACATGGATAGGCAGTAGTATTTCTCCCGTTCCGGGTCTTCGCTGGCCTTGAAGGTCTGGTGGGTCTCCCAGAACTCCCGGGCCTCGGCTTCGATAGTTTCAGGCTTGTAGGTGGTATCCATCGGACAGCTGGTAATTGCTTATACTGGGTGCGAAAGAATACCGTAGCCTGGATACCCCCCACAACAAATAAACCCGTCGCCTTCACCTGGGAGCCGCTATGGTCCACACTTGAATTATCAGCAGGCATAGAGGAAGTAGACATGAAAGACGAGCAATCCACACGTGAGAAATGGCTGCGCGCCTATGACGACATGATGGTCCGGGTTAAAACGGCCATCGAAGAGGCCGAGGAACACACCCTCCCGGTCCTGCAGCGCTACATCCACAATGCCCGGGACACGGCCGTCGAGCTGGAAGAACTCACCCGCGAAGAGGCGGAAAAGATTGCCTACTACCTGCAGCGCGACCTGCAAGACGCCGGCAGGCACCTGGCCGAAACCGGCCATGAACTGGGTGACTGGCTGCGCTTTGACATCCACCTGATCGAAGAGCGTCTACTGGATGTCCTGAGCCGGGTGGCCGACCACACCCAGCTGGAAATCAGGCGCTTCGAGCACGAGCTCAAGGAAGGCCCCCCCTACAATGCCGGCGAGGTCGCCGGCCCCGGCACCCTGGTGTGCGATTCCTGCGGCGAGACCATTCGCTTCCATGCCACCGGCTACATCCCCAACTGCCCGGCCTGCGGCCATACCGTTTACCATCGAAAGACGGTCAGGGATGAAATCGACTAGGACGTACCCGGTCCTTATAGCGCTGCTGGCCCTCTGTCTGGCACTGCCGGCAAATGCCAACAGTGACAGCCGCACGGTCGAACATATCGTCATTGTATGGTTGAAGGAACCCGGCAGCAGCACGGCACGGAACCGCATCATCGAGGCCAGCGGGATACTCACCGCCATCCCGGGCGTGGTCTCAATCAAAAGCGGCATCGTCATGCCCAGTGACCGCACGATCGTCGACAGCAGCTTCGACATCGCCCTGATCATCACCCTGGTCGACGCGGCGGCCCTGCAGGCCTACCTCACCCACCCGCTGCATGTGACCCTGGTCGAGGAGACCCTGAAACCGCTGGTGGAACGGATCCAGGTCTACGATTTCAGATAGCGGTATCTACATTCACCGCAAAGGCGCAAAGGACGCAAAGGACGCAAAGAAAATTGTAATAATGTCTAAAGATTTTAGGACTATTGAATTCCGCTTATCCACTCTGGATCACTGTGTTCCATAGGGCTTAAAGCTAAGAAAGGTCTGACCAATTGGTCATTGCGAGGACCGCGAGGCCGCAGGCCGTGGCGGGACGAAGCAATCTGTAACTGATTGATCGTACTGTCAAGATATTGCTTCGCTGGCCGCTCCGGGCGGTCGCTTCGGGCTCCTGCCCTCTCGCGACACTTATACTTCCCTGTATGTCGTCCTGCCTCCCGCGGCACTTGTTCATGGCCCAGGCCAGCCTCTC
>CAMYJI010000009.1 GCA_947258545.1 uncultured Ectothiorhodospiraceae bacterium | reverse complement strand
CCTCCATGTACATCGCGCTCGCAATGACGTGATTTCCTCAATTAATCAGAACTTCCTTGGTTTTTAAGCAAGATCCTTCTCCGCGTTCTCCGCGTCTCTGCGGTGAATGTTGTTTTTTCTTTGCGTCCTTTGCGCCTTTGCGGTGAGGAATTTTATTACTTTTCCCTGCGTCCTCTGCGTCTCCGCGGTGAATTTATATCGAACCGCAGATAACCCGGGGCAGCGTCTACAGGACGGCACGCGGGTAGGAGCCCAGCACCTTGACGGCGAAGGTCCGGGCCTGGAGTTCGTCGAGCGCCGCGGCAACGGGGGCATCATCCCGGTGCCCCTGCATGTCGATGTAGAAGATGTAGTCCCACACGCCCTGGCGGGAGGGTCGCGACTCGATCCGCGTCATGCTGATGTTGTTCTGAGCAATCGGTTCCAGCATGTCATACAGGGCACCCGGCTTGTTGTGCACCGACACCAGAATTGAGGTCTTGTCATTGCCGCTGATCTCCACGCTGCGGTTACCAATGACCAGGAAGCGGGTGGTGTTGTCCGGTTCATCCTCGATATTGCGCACCACGACGTCCACGCCATACAACTCGGCCGCCATGTCACTGGCAATGGCCGCCGTGCCGGGCACCTCCGGCACGGTACGCGCCGCCTCGGCGTTACTGCTGACCGGCATCCGCTCGGCATGCGGCAGATTGATATCCAGCCAGCCACGGCACTGCGCCAGGGCCTGCTGGTGTGCCAGCACCCGGGTTATTTTCCCGAGGTCAGGTTCCGTGGCCAGCAGGTGATGATGGATACGCTGCTCCACCTCGCCGCAAATATTCAGGGGCGAACGCTGAAACAGGTCCAGGGTATGACTGACCACGCCCTCGGTGGAATTTTCGACCGGGACCACGCCGTAGTCGGCGGAACCGGCCTCCACCTCCCTGAACACGTCATCGATGCCGTCCAGCGCCAGGGTCTGCACGGAGTGGCCGAAATGTTTGAGGGCAGCCGCCTGGGTAAAGGTCCCTTCCGGACCCAGGAAGGCGATGTTCAGCGGTTTCTCCAGCGCCAGGCAGGCCGACATGATCTCCCGGAACAGGCGCACCACCTCCTCGGCCGGCAGCGGCCCGGCGTTGCGCTCGCTGATGCGCCGCAGTACCGCGGCCTCCCGTTCCGGGCGGTAGAAATCGCTGCTGTCCTGGGTGGCGGACTTCACCTCGGCGATGGCCTTGGCGCAACTGGCACGCTCGTTGATCAGGTCCTGGATCTGTTCGTCCAGGTCATCGATGCGATCGCGCAGGCCATCGAGTTTGCTGTCGCTACTCATGCTGCAGAAGGGTAACGCAAACCGGGTAATGAGGACATAGCACTCGAAACGGGACCGCTCATAGCGCCCTCACAGCCAGGACCCCCTCAATGTTCGCGATCTGCCGGAGACATGCGGGTGCGATCTCCGAATCGACGTCAACCAGCGTGTAGGCAAGATCACCCCGCGACTTGTTCAGCATGTCGAGGATGTTCAGGCCGGCCTCCGCGATACAGGTCGATATCTGGCCGAGCATGTTGGGAACATTCTCGTTCACCACGGCCAGACGATGCTTGCCATTGCGTGGCATGAACATCTCCGGGAAATTGACCGAGTTCCTGACGTTGCCGCTCTCGAGGAAGTCCTTGACCTGCTCGGCGACCATGACCGCACAGTTCTCCTCGGCCTGCTGCGTGGAGGCACCAAGATGCGGCAGGGTGATGACGCGTGGATGGTCCTTGAGGAGGTTGCTGGGAAAGTCGCACACGTAGGCATAGACCTTGCCTGCATCGATGGCGGCTACCACGGCCTCGTCGTTGACCACGCCGTTGCGCGAGAAGTTGAGGATGACGACATTGTCCCTGGCGAGCCTGAGCCGTTCCTCGTTGATCATGTTGCTGGTGGCATCCACCAGGGGTACGTGAAAGGTCACGAAGTCGGCGGCCGCCAGCAGTTCCTCTACACTGGCCGCCTGGCGCACATCCGAGGACATCTCCCAGGCGCGCTGCACCGTGATGCCCGGGTCGAAACCGATGACGTTCATGCCCAGGGCGAGCGCGCCGTTGGCGACCTGCACTCCGATGGCACCCAGCCCGACAACACCCAGGGTCTTGCCCGGCAGTTCGAACCCGACGAACTGTTTCTTGCCGGACTCGACGGCCTTGTGGATCTGGTCATCCGTGCCCTCCAGGATGCGAGCGAAATCCCATCCCCGGGTCAGGTTGCGTGCCGCCATCAGCATGCCGGCGATAACCAGCTCCTTAACGGCGTTGGCATTGGCACCCGGCGCATTGAAGACCGGCACGCCGCGCCGGCTCATTGCGTCCACCGGGATATTGTTGACCCCGGCACCGGCGCGGCCGATGGCCTTGACGGTGGGCGGAATCTCCAGGTCATGCATGTTATAGGAACGCAGCAGGATGGCATCCGGGTGCTGGATCTCGGAGGCCACTTCATAGTCCCCGCGCGACAGGTGCTCCAGGCCGACGGGGGAAATATTGTTCAGGGTGAGGATCTTGTACATTGTATTGCCGTTATCCCTTGTCAAGATAACACCTGGATCACCGGACCGGTGCCCGGGTGATCAATCAGCCGTGGCTGCGTTCGAACTCGGCCATGAAGTCGGTCAGTGCGCTGACACCCGCCTCCGGCATGGCATTGTAGATGCTGGCACGCATGCCTCCGACCGAGCGGTGTCCCTTGAGGTTCAGCAGGCCGGCTTCCCCGGCCTGTGACAGAAACTCGGCATCCAGGGAGGTATCGGCCAGGATGAAGGGCACATTCATCCAGGAACGGTAGCGCGGGTCGACGGGGCTGTTATAGAAGCCCGAGCGGTCAATGGCCTCGAACAGACGGCCGGCCTTGCGCTGGTTGACTTCAGCCATGGCCGCCAGCCCGCCCTGCTCCTGGACCCACTGGAACACCAGCCCGGCGAGATACCAGGCAAAGGTGGGCGGGGTGTTGAGCATGGAGCCGTTCTCGGCATGCGACTGGTAGTTGAACATCGACGGGGTACACTCCAGCACATCACCGACCAGGTCTTTTCTGACGATTACCACGGTCAGGCCGGCCGGACCGATATTCTTCTGGGCCCCGGCATAGATCAGCCCGAAACGACTGACATCCAGGGGCCGCGACAGGATGGTGGACGACATGTCGGCGACCAGTGGCCGCTTGCCGGTTTCCGGTATCCAGTCGAACTCCAGGCCACCGATGGTCTCGTTCGGGGTGTAGTGCACATAGGCCGCAGCGGGATCCAGCTGCCAGCCGTCGGCGGGCGGGATGGTGGTGAAGTTGCTGTCCTCCGACGAGGCCGCCACGTTCACGCTGCAGTAGCGCCGGGCCTCGGCGATCGCCTTCTTCGACCAGGCCCCGGTGTTGATGTAGTCGGCCTGGTGACGGCCGCGCAGCAGGTTCATCGGCACCATGGAAAACTGGCTGGTGGCGCCGCCCTGCAGGAACAGGACGTGGTAGTCGGCAGGTATCGCCAGCAGTTCGCGCAGGTCGGCCTCCGCCTGCTGCGCGATCGACATAAACTCCTTGCCGCGGTGACTCATCTCCATCACCGACATGCCCGAGCCGTGCCAGTCCTGCAATTCCTCCCGGGCCCGGCTAAGCACCGCCGCTGGCAGGGTCGCGGGCCCGGCACTGAAGTTATAGACCGGCGTCATTCAGGACCTCGTTCGGTATCCACTGCCTCGACATCCCCTTCGCCTTCCTCCCTGACCTCGATGATGCGCTCCATGCCGACCAGCTTTTCATCTTTCGACAGGGCGATCAGGCGCACGCCCTGGGTATTGCGTCCCATGATGGAGATCTCGTTGACCCGGGTACGCACCAGGGTGCCGCCGTCGCTGATCAGCATCACCTCATCGTTGTCATCGGCATGGACGGCGCCGATCACATTGCCGTTGCGCTCGTTGACCTGGATCCCGATCACGCCCTGCCCGCCACGCCCGTAAACGGGATAGTCATCCGCCAGGGTGCGCTTGCCATAACCGTTCGCGGTTGCCGTGAGCACCGGGCTGTCGCTGGCAATCAGCATGGAGATCACCTGCTGTCCCGACTTGAGCTTGATGCCGCGGACACCGCAGGCAGTCCGGCCCATCGGCCTGACGTCGTCCTCGCTGAAGCGGATCACCTTGCCGGCATCACTGAACAGCATGATGTCACGTGAGCCATCGGTAATGGCGACATCCACCAGGTAATCAACCTCCCGGAGGTCGATGGCGATAATGCCGCTGGCGCGCGGGCGGGAGAAATCGGACAGCGAGGTCTTCTTTACCGTACCCAGTGAGGTCACCATGAACACGTAGTGGTCGGCAGTGAACTCGCGGATCGGCAGGACGGCGTTGATGCGTTCGCCGGCCTCCAGCGGCAGCAGGTTCACGATCGGTTTGCCGCGCGCGGCGCGTCCGGCCTGTGGCAGCTCGTAGACCTTGAGCCAGTACACCTTGCCGCGGCTGGAGAAGCACAGGATGGTGTCGTGGGTACTGGCGATGAACAGCTTGTCGATGAAGTCCTCTTGCTTGACGTCGGTGGCGCTCTTGCCGCGCCCGCCGCGTCGCTGCGCCCGGTAATCCGTCAACGGCTGGGACTTCGCATAACCGGCATGCGACAGGGTGACCACCACGTCCTCCTCGGTGATCAGGTCCTCCAGTTTGAGGTCCAGGTGGTCGGTCATGATCTCGGTGCGGCGCTCGTCGCCGAACTGGTCGCGCAGTTCCGTCAGTTCTTCCCGGATCACCACCATCAGACGCTCCGGGTCGCTGAGGATCCTGAGCAGCCTGTCGATCTCGTCGAGCAGTTCCTTGTACTCGTTGACGATCTTGTCCTGTTCGAGGCCGGTCAGCTGGTGCAGGCGCAGATCCAGGATCGCCTGGGTCTGGATATCGGAGAGCCGGTAGCCCTCAGCCTGCAGGCCGAAGCTGTCATCCAGTCCCTCGGGGCGAGAGGCACCGGCGCCGGCGCGTTCCAGCATCCCGGTGACCACACCGGGCTCCCAGGTGCGCCCCATCAAGGCCTCCCTGGCGGCCGCGCGGTTGGGTGAACCCTTGATCAACGCAATTACTTCATCGATGTTTGCCAGGGCAATGGCCAGCCCTTCCAATACATGCGCGCGCTGGCGTGCCTTGCGCAGCTCGAAAACCGTGCGGCGCGTCACCACGTCGCGGCGGTGGCGAATGAACGCCTCCAGGCATTCCTTCAGATTCAGCAGCCGTGGCCGCCCATCCACCAGGGCCACCATGTTGATGCCGAAGACGCTCTGCAGCTGGGTGTGCTGGTAGAGGTTGTTCAGCACGACCTCGGCGACCTCGCCGCGCTTCAGGTCGATGACCATGCGCATGCCGTCTTTGTCTGACTCGTCACGCAGGCCCGAGATGCCGTCGACCTTCTTGTCCTTGACGAGTTCGGCAATCTTCTCGAGCAGGCGTGCCTTGTTGACCTGGTAGGGGAGCTCGGTGATGATAATGGACTGGCGACCCTTGGCCTCCCTTTCCTCGATGTGACTGCGCGCGCGGATGTAGATGCGGCCACGCCCGGTGCGGTAGGCCTCGTGGATGCCGCGCACCCCGTTGATGATCCCGGCCGTGGGAAAGTCCGGGCCCGGCACATGCTCCATGAGCCCGGCCACGTCGATGTCCGGGTTCTCGATCAGCGCCAGGCACGCGTTGATGACCTCGGTGAGGTTGTGCGGCGGGATATTGGTTGCCATGCCCACGGCGATGCCCGCCGATCCATTGACCAGCAGGTTCGGTACGCGGGTCGGGAAGACCGCCGGTTCCAGCTCGGTCTCGTCGTAGTTGGGTATGAAATCGACCGTTTCCTTGTCGAGGTCGGCGATCAGTTCATGCGCGATGCGCGCCATGCGCACCTCGGTATAACGCATGGCGGCCGGCGAATCGCCATCAACAGAACCGAAGTTGCCCTGGCCGTCGACCAGCATGTAGCGCAACGAGAACGGCTGCGCCATACGCACGATGGTGTCGTAAACCGCGGTGTCACCGTGTGGATGGTATTTACCGATCACGTCACCGACGATGCGGGCCGATTTCTTGTAGGGCTTGTTCCAGTCATTGCCCAGTTCGCTCATCGCGTACAGCGCACGGCGGTGCACCGGTTTCAGGCCGTCGCGCACATCAGGCAGGGCGCGACCGACGATCACGCTCATGGCGTAATCGAGGTAGGACTGCTTCATCTCGTCTTCGAGATTGACAGGCAGGATTTCTTTCGCGAATTCGGTCATTTGGAAGGGACTAACAGGGCCATGTCATCCGGTTGCAGGGCAATAAAAAACGCCTTACGGCGATCGACAGCAATCAAGACAGGGGATTTTAGCATACTCGCCCCCCCCACTACATCATCAAAACAGCCTTTTATGGGGCCGCTGAGGGCCCCTGTCGGCCATACAGGTGATCTGGTAACTGAATTAGCGCCGGCTAGGCGGGAGGACGCAGCGCGGCCAGTTTTTCCACGTCCGGGGCCCCGATCACGCCCTGCTCGGTCACCAGGTAGTCAACCAGCCCCGCCGGTGTCACATCGAAGGCGGGATTCCAGGCCGAGGCACCCGGCGCGGCAATGCGCTCACCCCCCAGGGTCAAGACTTCATCCGCCCCGCGCTCTTCGATCTCCACCGCCTCACCGCTGGCCAGCGAGAAATCCAGCGTGGAGCACGGTGCCGCCACCATGAACTTGATGCCGTGATGCCGGCAGTTGATGGCCAGGTTGTAGGTGCCGATCTTGTTGATGACATCGCCGTTGGCGGTCACCCGGTCGGCGCCGACGATCACCCACTGCACGCGCTGTTTGTGCATCAGGAAGGCCGCCGCACTGTCGGTGATCAGGGTGGCCGGGATCCGGTCGCGGGTCAGCGGTCCCGTAACCGCCGGTTGCCAGCGAGCCCGTGTTGCAGTGGGTCAGCACGGCGTCCCCGGGCTGGATCAGGCCGGCACCAAGATCACCGATGCAGTGATTGGCAGCGACATCCTCGGCGTGTATATATTGCGCCTCCGCGAGCAGTGCCGATCCGGGATCCGCACCGGCAGCCGCCAGACAGGCCTGCATCCGTTCCAGTGCCCAGAACAGGTTCACGGCCGTGGGGCGGGCGGCGGCCAGCACCCGGGTATCCGCATCCAGCCGGGTGCGCCAGTCCCCGGGGGCCTGCGCCTGGCGCTGCCGGGTGGCCAGCACCACGCCGTAGGCCGCCGTAATACCGATGGCCGGGGCACCGCGCACCACCATATCGTGGATCGCCGCGGCTACCCCGGCGGCATCCTCCAGGTACAGGTCATGCTCCTCGAAAGGCAGGCGGCGCTGATCGAGCAGGCAGAGGCGGTCCCCCTCCCAGCGGATGGCCCGGATTGAATCGTGGTTCTCTTTCAGCTGCACTCAACTACCCTCTAACTGGTTCAGGCGACTGATTCTAAGGTTTTTTTTATTGACAAAAAGCCTTGAAAAACACTAGCCTTCAGCGAAGTATATGACTAGAATACCCGCCACGGGACAGCTTTAGACATCTTTGTACACAAAACACAGGAGTTGTAATAATGAAGAATTTATCTCTTAACGTCCTGATGGCGGCCGTTGCCTCATCAGCCCTGATGGCCAATATCGCAGTGGCCCATGAAGGCGGCAAAGCAGGTGCGGGCAACCTCGGCGACAGTGCCAAGCACATCGTCACCGACAGCTCCGGCAACTGTGTACGTACATCGTCATGGAGCAAGGCGACCGCAGTCAAGGCGTGCGATCCGGAGTTGTTCCCGGAACCCGTCGCAGAGGCCCCGATGGCCCCGCCACCCGTTGCCCCGGCTCCGCCACCTGTCGCCTACGAGACCGTAACCCTGTCGGCTGGCGCCCTGTTCGACTTCGACAAGGCCACCCTCAAGTCGGAAGGCAAGCAACAGCTTGATGACCTCGCCGGCAAGATCACCAGCAACGACAAGATCGAAAGCGTCAGGATCGTCGGTCACACCGACAGCACCGGACCCGAGTCCTATAACCAGCAGCTGTCACTGCGTCGCGCCACCTCCGTCCGGGACTACCTGGCCAGCAAGGGCGTCGATTCCAGCCTGATGTCGATCAGCGGCATGGGTGAGTCCAGCCCGGTGGCCGACAACTCCACCCGCGCGGGTCGTGCCCAGAACCGCCGTGTTGACGTCACCCTCGGTGTGACACGACGGAAGTAAGCAGCCGTACATTGCACTAACCCGAAACCCATCGCCTGCTGCAGGCGATGGGTTTTTTCATTTCAGCGTACGGAAACACCATGAACCCGGAGCAGTTTCTCGATCCCGACAATACCTGTGTCATCCCCTGGGGGATTCGCCTTATCCTGGCACTGGCCGTCTTCATCATTGGCCCCGGGTCAACCGCGCTGACTACTGGACCGTGCGCGCGGACCTGATGGTACGTATCAGCATCCCCCGCCCGCAGCGAGCTGTTCGCCTGCACAATGCGACATAGCACGACGGGGTGCGGCCTCCCGCCGGCTTGCAGCCTTCGCTATACTCGCGGCTGCACCTGAACGCGCGGAACCCTGGCATGCAGACCATCGACAGCCTTATCCATGCAAGCTGGATTGTCCCGGTAGAACCGGAGGACACGGTCTACCAGGACCACAGCCTTGCCGTCAACGAAGGGCGTATCCTCGATATCCTGCCGACGGATACAGCCCGTGCCCGCTATTCACCCCTAGTCGAACATGAACTCGACCGGCACCTGCTGATACCGGGACTGGTCAACACCCACACCCACGCGTCCATGAGCCTGCTGCGCGGACTGGCGGATGACCTGCCGCTGGACGAGTGGCTGAACAATCACATCTGGCCGGCCGAATCACGCTGGGTCAACGAGGAATTCGTGCATGACGGCACCCAGCTCGCGATCGCCGAAATGCTGCGCAGCGGGACCACCTGCTTCAACGACATGTACTTCTACCCGGATGTCAGCGCCCGGGTTGCCGCCCATGCCGGTATACGTGCCTGCGTCGGTCTCATCGTGATCGACTTTCCGACCGTGTGGGCCCAGGACGCCGATGAATATATCTCCAAGGGCCTGGCGGTGCATGATCGCTTCCGCGGTGATCCGCTGATCCGTACACTGTTCGCTCCACACGCGCCCTACACCGTCTCCGACAAGCCGCTTGAACATGTCCGGGTACTGGCGGACGAACTCGATGTCGGCATCCACATGCACGTGCACGAGACCCGGGATGAAATCGACCGGGCCCTGGAGACCTCCGGCAAGCGCCCGTTGCAGCGACTGCATGAACTAGGCCTGGTGTCTCCCAACCTGATGGCGGTGCACATGACCCAGCTGACCGAGACCGAGATTGTGGAGTTTGCTGCGTCCGGCGCGCATGTCGTGCATTGCCCGGAATCGAACATGAAACTCGCCAGCGGCTTCTGCCCGGTGGCAGCGCTGACGGACGCCGGCATCAACGTGGCGCTCGGCACCGATGGCAGTGCCAGCAATAACGACCTCGATATGCTCGGAGAAATGCGCAGCGCCGCGCTGCTGGGCAAGGCCGCCAGCAATGACGCCAGCGCCGTACCGGCGCACGCGGCCCTCAGGATGGCGACCCTGAACGGTGCGCACGCCCTCGGACTAGCCGAGGAAAC
Source organism: uncultured Ectothiorhodospiraceae bacterium (assembly GCA_947258545.1). Lineage (GTDB taxonomy): Bacteria > Pseudomonadota > Gammaproteobacteria > UBA9214 > UBA9214 > CAMYJZ01. Next base: position 55,067 of record CAMYJI010000009.1, on the reverse strand, counting down.
CGGTTCGCTCTCGGCTGGCAAGTGGGCGGATATCACCGCCGTACGGATGGACACCCTCGAATCACAACCCCTGTATGACCCGGTTTCGCAACTGGTATATGCTTGTGGTCGTGAACAGATCACCGATGTCTGGGTGGCCGGCCAGCACCTGCTGAAGGAACGCCGGCTGACAACCCTTGACGACATGGAGATCCTCGACCGTGCCCATCGCTGGCAGACCCGTATCGGCAGTACAAACCGCCTGGAGTCATGACACGCATGTCTGTAAACAACCACAACGTCGATCCCGGTGAAATCGCCAAATTCGAAAGACTGGCCGCGCGCTGGTGGGATCCCAACAGCGAGTTCAAGCCCCTGCACGATATCAACCCGCTGCGGCTTGACTACATCAACGGGCGGGTAAAACTTGCTGGCAACCGGGTACTGGATATCGGCTGCGGCGGCGGCCTGCTGACCGAGGGCATGGCCGCGCTGGGCGCACAGGTGACCGGGATCGACATGGGCAAGGCACCGCTGAATGTCGCCCGCCTGCACAAGCACGAATCGGGACTGGATATCGACTACCGTCAGGCCACGGCCGAACAACTGGCCAGCGACGAACCCGGCGGCTTCGATGTGGTTACCTGCCTGGAGATGCTCGAGCACGTACCCGATCCGGCTGCGGTCATCCAAGCATGCGCTACCCTGGTCAAGGACGGCGGTCATGTATTCCTGTCGACCATCAACCGCAACCCGAAGGCCTACCTGTTTGCAGTGATCGGTGCGGAATACATCCTCAACATGCTCCCCAGGGGCACCCATGAATACGCCAGATTCATCCGCCCCTCGGAGATGGAGTCCTGGGCGCGTGCCAGCGGCCTGCAGCTCTCGGACATCAGCGGGATGAGCTACAACCCCCTCACGCGGGAATACCGCCTCGGCAGGGATGTATCCGTGAATTACCTCGCCTGCTTCCGGAAGGCCTGAACCGAGCAAGCGTATGCGGATACGGACAGTCCTGTTTGACCTGGACGGTACCCTGCTGGACACCGCCCCGGACCTTGCCGACGCACTGAATAGGGTCCTGGTGGAGAACCACCGCCAACCCCTCCCCTTCGATACGATCCGCGGGGTTGTCTCGCACGGGGGCAAGGCACTTATCGAACTCGGTTTCTCCCTGGACGACTCGAAACCGGAGTTCGATCCACTGCGCCAGCGCCTGCTGGCGATATATCGCGACAACATCGCCAGGCGGACGCGACCGTTTCCGGGTATGGCAGGATTACTCGAGAAGCTCGAACAGCGCGGACTGAACTGGGGCGTGGTCACCAACAAGCCGGCCTGGCTGACCGAACCGCTGTTGAAGGAACTGGGCCTGTTCGAGCGTGCCGCCTGCGTCATCAGCGGCGACACCCTGAACGAGCGCAAGCCGCACCCGGCACCGATGCTATCCGCCTGTGAACAGGCGGGCAGCACACCGGACCAGTGCGTCTACATCGGTGACGCGCAACGCGACATCGAGGCCGGCAGAAACGCCAACATGCACACCCTGGTCGCCCTGTTCGGCTACTTCCAGGACAGTGACCGACCGCACGAGTGGCAGGCCGACGCCATGCTCGAGCGGCCGGAGGAGCTGCTGGTGTGGCTGGACCGGAAGGAACGGCCGGCGTAAGTCCAACCGGGTGATGCACCGCTGCACGATAACCCCTTGGCACTACTAACACACGACGATTTAAACCTATATGCCAGATATTCAGACACTCAAGCCGGACTGGGAACCGCGCGAGGACCAGCTTCAGGACCGGGTAATACTCATATCCGGTGCAGCCGCTGGCATCGGTCGCGCCCTGGCTGTCTTCTGCGCCACCGAGGGTGCCAGCATGGTACTGCTGGACAAAAACGTACGTGGACTGGAAAGCGCCTATGACGAAATAGTGGCCGCCGGTCACCCGGAACCGGCCCTGTATCCACTTGACCTCAAGGGTGCGACACCGGACGACTACCACGCACTGGCCGAGGCCCTGGACATGGAGTTCGGGCACCTGGACGGCCTGGTCCATAACGCCGCCGTGCTCGGCGCACTGACACCGATCGACAGCTATGACGATACCCTCTGGTTCGAGACCCTGCAGGTCAATCTCAATGCACCCTACCTGCTGACCAGGGCCTGTCTCGAGCTGATGTACCGCTCGGATGATGCCTCGATCATCTTCACTTCCGATAGCACCGGACGCCGTGGCAAGGCCTACTGGGGTGCCTATGGCGTTTCCAAGGCCGGCCTCGAGGGTTTTATGCAGCTGCTCGCCGACGAGCTGGAGGCGAATACCAGCGTACGCGTCAACAGCGTCGATCCTGGCCCGGCACGTACCGCCTTGCGGGTTATCGCCTACCCGGCCGAGAACCGCAATCAGCTCAGCGCGCCGGCTGATGTCATCAAGCCGTTCCTGTACCTGCTCGGGCCGGACAGCAAGGGCATCACCGGGCAGCAGTTCGCCCTCCGCAAGCAGTGAACCGGCGTAATCGGGAAATCCGAGCTGTCCACGTTCACGTTACTAAGGCGAAACAAAGTAATCAGACATCGCATGCGTTATTTCACCTTAGTAAAAAATGTTTCATTACACTACCCCCACCCTGTCCCGCCCCCTTCAAAGGAGGCGGGGACGTACGCTCGAATGTCTGCATACTAAGTACTCATTAGTAACAGCCAGCGCTTACTCAAAATACTGATACAAACGAGAGACGTATGAAAGAGATTACAGTTGATATCGCGATCATCGGTTCAGGCACCGCCGGGCTCAACGCCATGGGCCAGGTGCGTCGCGCTCACAAGAGCTTCGTTCTCATCAACGGTGGAGAAACCGGCACTACCTGTGCCCGGGTCGGCTGCATGCCGTCCAAGGCCATGATCCAGATCGCTGAGGATTTCCATCGCCGTGCCCACCTGGGAAAATACGGTATCGCGGGCCATGAGGAACTCACGCTTGACCTGCCGGAGGCGCTGAAACACGTGCAGAACCTGCGCGACATCTTCGTCGACCGCGTACTGGAACACAGTACCGACAAGCTGGGCGAGGAATTCATCGAGGGCTATGCACGCTTTATCGAACCGACGCTGCTGGAAGTCGGGGAACAGCGCATTCGTGCCGGGCGCGTGGTCATCGCCACCGGTTCACGCCCGCTGGTACCCGGGCCATGGCAGGCCTTCGGCGACCGCATCATTACCACCGACGAGCTGTTCGAGTACGAGGATCTGCCGGCCTCGATCGGCGTGATCGGTCTCGGCACTATCGGCCTGGAGCTCGGTCAGAGCCTGCACCGCCTCGGCGTCAGCGTGACCGGCTTCGACCAGCTCGACACCATCGGCGGCATTCAGGACCCGGAGGTCGCGCGTACAGCCATCGAGATCCTCGGCAAAGAGTTTCCGCTGCACCTCGGCAAGCCCGCCGCAATCGAGGCGGAGGGTGACCGGCTCAAGGTGACTGCCGGCAAGCACAGCGTGCTGGTCGACAAGGTCCTGTGCAGTATCGGGCGGGTACCGAATGTCGAGAACCTGGGCCTTGAAAACCTCGGCGTGGCGCTGGACGCCCACGGCATGCCGCCGTTCAACCCGAACACCATGCAGGTGGCCGACCTGCCGGTATACCTGGCCGGCGATGTAACGGGGAAGCGCATGATCCTGCACGAGGCCGGGGGTGAAGGCAGGATTGCCGGTTACAACGCCGCACACGACGAGACAACCGGATTCCAACGCAAGACACCGATTACAATCAATTTCTGCGACCCTAATATCTGCATGGTCGGCCGGCGCTGGAATGACCTCGATGCGAACAGCAGCGCCGTCGGCGAAATCAGGTTCGGCCCGGTGGGTCGCGCACTCATCATGGGCAGGAACAAGGGCATCCTGCGGATCTATGCTGATAAGCAAAGCGGCCACCTGTCAGGCGCCGAGATGATCGGTCCCGGGTGCGAGCACCTGGCCCATCTCCTCTGCTGGTGCATCGAGCAGGGTCTGGGAGTCGGTGAAATGCTGCGTATGCCGTTCTACCACCCGACGATCGAGGAGGCGCTCCAGGCCGCGCTATACGACCTCTACCGCAAGGTGGATGCAAAGAACGAAGGCGGGCTGGTGGAACTGGAACCGTTGCCGGCCAGATAAAATAACGACTACCCGCAGAAGTAATACAGTCTCGCTGTTGCAGCCAGCGTAGAAACAATAATGGCATCCTTGATAAAACGTCAAAATCCTTAATTCCTCCATTTCTCCGGTATTACCGGCCATCCCATAGCGGATTAGAGAGTCATTCGCCATCCGCGGGGCGCGGAGCTATACTTGGGTCGTACTTATAATAATTACGCGTGCAGGGCTGCAGCACAGAACTGTCACCATACACACAGGTTCGCGTATGTATAATAATTTCTACCGGTTAAGGGTAAACCCTTTTCACCTTGCGCCTGATCCGAGATTCTGTTTTAACCACCGGAATCACAAAAAGTCCCACGCATGCATGCTGCACGCGCTCGAACAAGGCGACGGCATCCTCGTAGTTACCGGCCAGGCCGGGACTGGAAAAACCATGCTGGTCAGGAATTTCCTGACACAACTCGAACCTGAAAACGTACTGACCGCCACCCTGGTCACCACTCAGCTGCAGCCGGACGACCTGTTGCGAATGGTTAGTTATTCCTTCGGACTGAATGCTGCAGGATTGGACAAGGCGACGATCCTTCATCGGCTGGAGCAGTCCCTGGCTCGGGAACGGAATGCAGGCCGACGAACATTGTTGATTATTGACGAAGCTCAAAACCTTACAACACATGCACTGGAAGAACTGCGTCTGCTGACAAACATGGAATCCTGTTCTCGGCCTCTATTGCAGATTTTCCTAGTTGGTCAGGAACGACTACTGGAATTGATCCATACACCACACATGGAGCAGCTTAACCAGAGGATCGGTGCGAGCTGTTACATGAAACCACTCAACCTCATGGAAACTCACCTCTATCTGGAGCACCGACTGCGCTGTGCCGGCTGGAGAGGTGACCCACATCTAACCAATGCCGCGATTGTTCTGATCCAACGGACCAGCCAGGGACTGCCGCGCTACATCAACAAGATTTGCGACAGACTTTTGCTGCATGGGTCGATTGAGAAACGACATGAACTGGATGCTGACGATCTGGCCATCATCCTGCGGGAGATGCATAACGAACTTCTTATCCCGCCCGACGGGGGTAATCGAGTGGCGAACGGCATCCTCACGGCGGGCATACTGGGAAGCATGAACACGTTCTCGTCGGATAAGGACTGGTTGATGAATCTGACTGACGAGGAACAATCGTACCTGGAACAATCGGAGCCGATTACACCTCTCGGGACAGCAGACAAGACATCGACAGAGGATGATAATCTTTCCCTCATTACCAGGCTCGTAGACGTAGACACCGACTCAGGAATACCCAGCGCAGCGGTTACGGTATCAGATGTTGATCTACAAGCGCCCAACCACCGAATCGAGACCAATGTATTCGATCCTGAAATCCGGGCGTCTGCGGATGAACACAATATCTCAAGTGCCCGTCATAAAGCGGAGAAATCCAGTAATACAACCGCTCGCTACGGATTTGCGGCAGCGGCCATTCTAGTTGCATTGTATATATTGTTAATCTATAAAGGTATCACGCACCTCAATCCTGACAATAACGCAGCCAGTACGGCCAATGCGCGTCTGAGCGATACCCGCACAAACACATCATTGCCTGCTGCAACAAGTATTAACAGCACCACCGTTGCTGCAGGAGTTCCATTCGCAGCACGCACACAGCAGGAAGACAGGGCTGCCATCCCTGCAGCGTCGCAGGATGGCAATGAAACACGGTCGCCTGCAATGGCAACACATGACGCAGAAGTGCCACACTCAGAAAAGGCACTACCGCAGCCAGATCCGCAAGCCGGCCTGAGCCGTAGCCTCCCTGCATCCAATACGACGACTGCAAACGACAGCGGACTTGATATCCCTGCCGGCGTTACTAACGACCATAGAATCCAGAAACTGCTTTTGCGTGCAGAAGATGCGTTCAACAACGATCGATTCACAATACCGAAGAACAACTGCGCATATTACTACTATCAGCGGGTACTTGAGATCGAACCACAAAACCGAATCGCCGAGCTCGGTATCCGACAAATTGTTGAACGCTACCGGGTGCTGGCCAGTAGTTTCATCAAAAAAGAGGACTATGAAACGGCAAAATTACATATACAGCGCGGCCTCAAAATAGACGCGCAGAACAAAAAGCTGCTGGCATTGAAAAACCAGCTGGTTACGCCGACGAATCAGGTCCGGCAAGAACAGCCAAAATCGAAATCCTTGACGGCAAAAAACACCGAGGGATCGAATGGCTTAAACAAAGCCTCAGGAATCATTGACAAGCTGAAGTCATATATCATCCAATACAAACCGGGGGTTAGCCATGAGGATGAATTCGACCCCCTATACGACGACTAACCGGTTCAGTATTAAACGGCCAAGTCTCGCCGAGTTGACGAGATGGTTATACCTCGTTTTCAACATTAACGGGTACTGAATGATTACTTCTTATTACCACTGTACCCGCCAGCTTGTCGTGCCACCCTTGTTTTCGTTTATCTATACCTACCCAGATGATTCCAAGAAACAGAGGTATCATTGCAACGTAATATCCAAGGTAACGCCCGATAAACTGGCCGGTTGAAGGTTTGCCTCCGGTTTTTGCATCAACAATGGTTAGCTTTGTGGCCATCTTACCAGGGGTTGCAGATTTATAACTCCAAAACAGTATGACCGCGATCGCCGGCAGAATATAGTTGAACACTACAGCCCAGGAGCCCTGTATGAACGATTCGCTTACCCAATAATCCTTCCCATATATGGCGGTGAGCACCGGATAAATAATTATCAATAATAGAATGGTGTCTATTATTGCTGCACCAGTTCTAATCCAGAATCCTGCGTATTTCTGCTCGCTCATAAACAATACTCCCCAAGGTATAACACCAAAGCTCAGCTGCGCAGCATGCTTACCTTCCCGCCCGATGAACGCAATCATTATTAACGTGACACCTTCTTGCCCGAGTGCAGACATGAAAACATGACATGTCAGCCGCAGGTCCTCGTCAGGGTGTGCACTTACTATCGCTGCCCTTCCTGGTACCACTGTTGCCATTTCAGTATTATTGCTTCTCTTTCGCCTTTCTTCGCATCCCAAATGAATCCAAAATCAATGCCCGTAAGCTTTTCGAGTGATACATTTGCCCTGTAACAAGTAGACACCATGGCCGCATCGGTATAAATAACACCAACATGCACAGAGCAATCCTGCAAAGCATCTATCAAGTAAGGAATTGAATAGTGATTTCCTTGCTCTCCTAAATACGTCGCCGCGAGCGCCCTTAAGTATATTTGTGGGCCCACGAGAGATTGATATACTTTATGAAGCTCTATTTCATCATGATTGTTTATTCTTTCAATCATGGTGATCACTTCACTATGCTGCAATGGCTCTATATCCGGAGCAATCCTCTTTCCAGCCGCCAGGACAGTGTTATTTACAATCAGAAACAATACCAGGCCCGTCATTAATCGCATTTTGTCGCCCTGACTACTTTTAGAAGATTTGAAAGTCTGGTTTGTCTTCCTACTTTCAGGTCATTTTTATATATCCACTGCTAATACTATCAACATGGTCGTGAGCTGTTATATAGCCTGATGCTTTTCACAAATCCGGCCTTGGAAAACATTGAAAGACTGGCTTGGGACCACAGCGTAGGCCAGCGTTGGCACCCTGATCTACCTGGCCAGCAACCGGTCCAGCTGGTTGGCAAACGCCTGGCGGTCGGCCTGGCTGAGCGATGCCGGCCCCCCGGTATCCACACCGCTGCTGCGCAGTGTGTCCATGAAATCCCGCATGCTCAGGCGCTGACGGATGTTGTCTTCGGTGTAGAGATCGCCGCGCGGGTTCAAGGCCAGGCACCCTTTTGCGATGACCTCGGCTGCCAGGGGGATATCCGCGGTTATCACCAGGTCGCCCGCCTCCGCTCGTTGCACGATGTGGTTGTCTGCAACGTCAAAACCGGCTGCCACCTGAATCGACCGGATATAGCGGGACCGGGGAATCGGAAGGGGTTGGTTGGCAACCAGGGTCACCGGCACACCCACCCTGTCCGCGGCCCGAAACAGGATCTCCTTGATCACTTTCGGGCAGGCATCGGCGTCGATCCAAATCTGTTTTAAACTCATTTTCTTTCCTACGGGTCTATGATAATCAGTAGACAGGGCATTATACTGCGTCGCCCGGTCACGCTCATGACAGCGCCTCTTTACCCTCACCAGGAATTTCCGATGTCCAATGCCACACCCCCTGCCTCCAGCTTCCGCGACCTGAAGCTGCCTGCCCCGTTACTGACTGCGCTCGATGAGGTTGGGTACGAAACCCCCTCCCCTATCCAGGCCCAGACCATTCCCCATCTACTGGAAGGACTGGATCTGCTGGGACACGCCCCCACCGGCACCGGCAAGACCGCCGCGTTTGCCTTGCCCCTGCTGTCGCGTCTCGACATCGGCCGCCAGCAAGTACAGATCATGGTACTCACCCCAACGCGCGAACTGGCGATCCAGGTGGCCGAGGCCTTTCAGCGTTATGCCTCCCACATAAAGGGGTTCCACGTGCTGCCGATCTATGGCGGTCAGGATTATGCCGGGCAGATACGGCAGCTGAAACGGGGCGTGCATGTGGTGGTCGGTACCCCGGGCCGGGTAATGGATCACATGCGCAAGGGCACCCTCAAGCTGAATGCCCTGCAGGCGCTGGTGCTGGATGAAGCGGATGAGATGTTGCGCATGGGTTTCATCGACGATGTCGAATGGATCCTGGAGCAGACGCCAGAGCAACGTCAGATGGCACTCTTCTCGGCGACCATGCCGAAAGAGATCCAGCGCATCGCGCGGCGTCATCTGCGCGAGCCGCAGGAGATCGCCATCAAGACCCGCACGGCCACCGCCGCTACCATTCGTCAGCGCTACTGGCTGGTCAGTGGCCTGCATAAACTGGATGCGCTGACCCGGATCCTGGAGGTGGAGCCCTTCGATGCCCTGCTCATGTTTGTGCGCACCAAGACCGCCACTGCGGAACTGGCCCAACGGCTGGAGGCCAGGGGTTACGCGGCTGCGGCGCTGAATGGCGATATGGCACAGAAACAGCGGGAGCAGATGGTCGAACGCCTGAAAAAGGGCTCCCTGGATATCCTGGTTGCCACCGATGTCGCCGCCCGTGGCCTGGACGTGGGGCGGATCAGTCACGTGGTCAATTATGACATTCCCTATGACACCGAGGCCTATATTCATCGCATTGGTCGCACCGGCCGGGCTGGCCGCCAGGGCGATGCCATCCTGTTTGTCGCGCCCCGGGAGCGGCGGATGCTCAGCACCATCGAGAAGGCGACACGCCAGAAGATCGAGCCGCTGGAACTGCCCTCGACCGAGATGGTCAACAACAAGCGGATTGCCGCGTTTAAACAGGGCATCAGCGATACCCTGGCCGCCGGTGAACTGGATTTCATGCAGGGCCTGGTGGAACAATATCAGCAGGAGCACGATGTGCCGGCACTGGAGATCGCCGCGGCACTGGCCCGGATCTCCATCGGCGATCGGTCATTGTTGCTGCCGCCGGAGAAGGAGAAGCCCGCCCGCCGCAAGCCCAAGACCGGGGCTGAGCCAAGGCGGCGCAAGGAACGGGGCGAGCCGCGTAAGCGCAAGGTGCAGACCCGGGCCGCCAAGGGCATGGAGCGGTTTCGTATCGAAGTGGGATACCAGCACGACGTCAAGCCCGGCAATATCGTCGGCGCCATCGCCAATGAGGCGGGGCTGGACGGCCAGCACATCGGTCAAATCGATATTCACACGGACTTCAGCCTGGTCGACTTGCCCCTGGGCATGCCCAAAGAGGTGTTTCAGGATCTCAGGAAGGTCAGGGTATGCGGTCAACGCCTTGATATCTCACGGCTGGAGCAGCATGTGAAAAAGAAAAAAGGCGGGCACAAGGCGAAAAAGAACAAGAAAACGGACCGTTAGCCAGGTTTCTGTTACACTACCGCGCTTCCGGGTGCCTGACCGGTTAGCACCCTTTGCGACATTGATGTCGCCGGAAAAACTCTTGAGCCGTTCGCCTCGCCTCTTTCCCCGTTAATATCAGGGCCAGGGCAGGGCCTCCCGCTAACACAAGAATTCCCTTATCCAGCCCGGACCGGCTCCCGCCAGCATTTGCTGTCGTCGGGAGGGCAAGACTGGAGTGTACCCTATGTCATTCGATTCCCTCGGCCTATCGGCCGGACTCCTGCGCGCCATCGGCGATCAGGGCTACAGTGAACCCACACCCGTCCAGCGCAAGGCGATCCCCGTCATTCTTGAAGGCAAGGATGTCTTGGCCGGCGCCCAGACCGGCACCGGCAAGACGGCTGGCTTCACCCTGCCGCTACTGCAGCGGCTGAGTGCAAACACCGTCAACAAAGGTCGACGCCCGGTTCGCGCCCTGGTCCTCACCCCGACCCGGGAGTTGGCGGCCCAGGTAGGCGACAGCGTGAAGACCTATGGCCGTCACCTGCCGCTGCAATCGACTGTGATCTTCGGCGGGGTCAAGATCAATCCGCAGATAGACAAACTGCGGCGAGGCATCGATATCCTGGTGGCTACACCGGGCCGGCTGCTGGATCACGCCGGTCAGAAGACGGTGGATCTCTCACAGGTCGAAATCCTGGTGCTGGACGAAGCCGACCGGATGCTGGATATGGGCTTCATCCACGATATTCGCAAGGTGCTTGCCCTGCTACCCAGGAACGGCGCCCGCCAGAACCTGCTGTTCTCCGCCACCTTCTCCAACGAGATCAAACAGCTTGCCGATCGCCTGCTCAATAGTCCCGAACTGATCGAGGTGCCGCGTTGCAACCGCACCGCTGAGCGGATCGAGCAAGTGGTTCACCCGGTGGACAAGCTGCGCAAGCGGGAACTGCTGAGCCACCTGATCGGTTCGCGTAACTGGCGCCAGGTGCTGGTGTTCACCCGCACCAAACACGGTGCCAACCGTCTGGCCCAGCAGCTGGAGAAGGACGGTCTGAGCGCCGCCGCCATCCATGGCAACAAGAGTCAGGGTGCCCGCACCCGTGCGCTGGCAGGATTCAAGAACGGTGAGGTGCGGGTGCTGGTAGCCACCGATATCGCAGCCCGCGGCCTGGATATCGATCAGCTGCCCCACGTGGTGAACTACGAGCTGCCCAACGTACCGGAGGACTATGTGCACCGAATTGGTCGCACCGGTCGCGCCGGCAGCGAGGGTGAGGCGATGTCCCTGGTGTGCGTGGATGAGCACAAGCTGTTACGGGATATCGAACGGCTGATGAAACGCGAGATCCCCAAGGTGATCCTGGAGGGTTATGCGCCGGATCCCGGGATTCGGGCTGAGCCCATTCAAAACGGGCGGAATCGTGCTGCGACAAAACCGGCGCACAAGCATGTCCGGCGCAAGTCCAGCGATCCCCAGGCAAAACCGCAGCATCGGCACCCGCGCTCCGGTCAAACCAGGGGAAGGGCGGCGGCTTCCGGATCACGCAACGCAGGCCCTCGCGGGAGAAACCGCTAAGGGAGCTATCCCCTGGAATCCGGCGGCGCGAACATCACCTGCGTCGCGGCGTCACAGTTCGGGGTGTTGAGCAGGTCATCGAACCCGCCCGGCGCAGTCAGTACAGGTTGCCTTACCGGTACCCAGGCCGCTTGATATAGCGGCCTTCTTACTGAGGGTGTTCCTGGCGGCCGCCTGTCAAGCCGAGTCGTGTTACATCACAGGATCGCTTTCGCAGAACCCGTCGACGGGGCGCTCCACCACGACGGGATCAAGACCCCCCAGTTCAATCGTGACGGGGCCGGGATCGAAACCGGTTGCCGGGTCCAGGGTAAATTTGACGATGTGGCCAAGGGAATCCGCCCATTTCTGCACCACATCCTGGATGCCGGCCAGGTTTATGGCATAGGCAAAGCCGCCGAGGTCACCGCCCAGTTCAGTCAACTCGTCCACGTCGGCATTCAAGCTGCCCAGCATGATCATAACCACCTTGCTGTCATCAATGATCGGCAATAGCGTTTCCTTCGTATAAGTAAACGAAGCATTATCCACACCATCCGTGAAGGCGATCTGCATGTGGGCGGGCCGGCAGCGCTCGACCAGTCCATCGCTATCCAGTCCCACGTCACGCTGCAGCGAGAACCCGAGGGCATCAAAAAATGCGGTACCATTCCGGAAGATGTCGTCGATTAGCAAATCGGCGTCAACCTGGAATGCCGCACCCAATAGCGCGGGGTCCTCGGTCCAGTCCTGTTGCAGCAACGGATCTAACGCGAAATTGATGGCCATACCCTCCAGCACCTGTGGCAGGGGTGGCAGGCTCAGATTGTCCAGGACATCCGAGAATACACCGGAGATTGCATTCAGCTCGGGATCGGGGATACTTAACGAATAGTCAGTGGCAAACCCGATTGAAAGCACATCGTCACCGTCTGCAATGGGCTCGACCGACCACAGGTTGGGATCTGCCGGCGTGCCGCCGATAGAGACAACGGCTGTCTCGAAATCGGCCAGCTCCAAGGGCGTGCCGTCGTCGTTGGTCCCATGGGCAAAAATGCGCAAGGCATTAGTGGCAGAATCCACCTGGGTCCCCAGGATAAATAATCGCCCCAGGAGGTTGTTATCGGGTACCGGGAACAGCGACAGGCATTCAGGCGGAAGATTGTCGATATTGCCAATAGCCTCGATTTCCTGGATGGTGAGTTGGCACGCGCCGCTGATAGGGGCCGGCCCACCACCGCCACCGCCGCCGCATCCCGCCAGTGACAGCGCGACGGCCACAAGAAACACCATCCGTGCGAAAACCGCGGTATAGGCCCGTAATCCGTTATCTAGCATTATCTGCCTGTTCATCTCAATCAACTCCTGCATCGCTACCCAGATCCAGCGCGGCACGCGGACAGACATGAGTGCGGGTATTGTGGTTATACCATGCTAGCCAGCATGGACCAGTGCGGCAATTGTACGAAAGTACCATATCCCTTTAGTTTGTATTAACTATCCGTGGTGCGATCCATGGCCGTTGAAACAGGGCACGGCGTTCAGCATGGCGACGCTTCGGCACGGGACCGCGAATTGCTTGTAAACAGATTATACGGGAAGAAACGAGGCCGGACAGGGCCCCGCTTGCCAGCTCACAAACATTGACAGTTATATAATCCGTACCTAAATACTCGTTTATCTCAACAAGTTATCTCCTTCCCTGTCGACCCTCCCGGTTGCTCCCACGGGATCCAGACCATTCAGATACCCGGCACGAATGGTGCCCGGGGGTCGATCACACCGTTCGTATACTGCCTGTATTATTAACGCAAGGCCAGTACGGGTAACTAGTGCTCCCTGCATTCGTCTATAACCGAAGTCGTGCGGTGAACAAGTGTGCATATCAATCCATCAGATCAATATGAATTCCCCGTGCTTCCAGGGCCTCTGCACGTGACGCTATGAAGCGCTGGAAGTTCGGCTGTTCGAGGTAGGCGCCGGACGCCACGTAATCCATGACCGACTGGATATGGAATGAGCGCAGGTAGGCCTCGGCGCGGAAGACCTCCTCGCCCTCGCGATTGAAGAACACCAGCGACGGTGCGTACTTCACATCCAGTTCCCGGGCCCATTCCGCTGCGCTACTGATCTTGCCGTCTGGACGCTGCACGGGGTCCTGCGACCACATGTCGATCAGGACGCTGTCGAAGCGCACGAGCTGCTCCCGGCTTTCCGGCCGCCGCAGGACATCCAGGTGTAAAGCGTCACAGGGGGGGCAGTCCTTCTGTTCAAAAAACACCAGCAATGGCCGCTCGCCGTCAAGCCGGTCGAGTGGGGCATCGCTTTTGAGGCTGGCGACATCAGCATGCAGTTTTCCGGAGGCCGGTGAAGGCGCGACCTCGGCATAATAGTCGCGGAAACTCCTTTCACTGCCGTTGTGCACGGCCGCATAGTCGAGTGCCGTGTTGAACTCGTGTGGCGCGTAGTAGCCGTTTACCCGCAGGACAATGTCACCCTTCTCGTTCAGGAACAGCAGCGTCGGAGTGAACATGACACGCTGCGCCCTGGCAAATGCCTTCTCGGTCGTGGCAACCCCATCAAAGCCCGAGACCTCGCGATCCCCCCACATATTGAGAGCGATCACGTTGAAGCGGCTGCGCAGCTTCTCGACGGTCTCGTGCTGGGACAGGTTGATGTCCAGCAGTTTTTTGCAATAGGGGCAACCGTCCTGGTAGAAATACAGGATCACGCGCTTGTCTTCCGCGGCCGCCTCGGCCACATCCTCGCGGATATCCAGAAAGGAATTAACGAACCAGTCGGGCTTCTCTGCATAGCCAGGGTTAACCAGACCTTCTTCCAGGCCTTCTTCCAGGCCTTCTGTCACTTCAGCCACCGCCGCTTTAGCGGCGGGTGGCGTGGTTGTTGCGGTCTGCGAGGCAACCGGCTGATTGACAGCGGTTGCCGGCGGCGCCTCCGCCCCACAGCCTGATAGCAGCAAGAGCAACGCCACCAGCAGGCCATCCAACAGCCGCATGCCATGCCGTTGCCGGAGGTTCACTAAGCGGAGATGTGGTTCGGCGAGTAGCATAATTCGAGCCTCTTTTGCCGTTCCGATCTGCTGCAGAAGGGTCGGTGAGCCAGCACCTTTTAATATAGGATATAACGAATTTGGACACCCGACCTGTTTGTTACCGCAGTCAGTTTCGAGAATTATATTATATCTTATTGTTATTAATGTTTATATCTAATGAGTTAATCTGCGGGCAAGCAGCGGCCAGGCTGCAGCGCGTGCAATCCGGCTTGACCCGGCACACCTCCTTGGCATGCCGCACGATCAGCGCATGGTATTCATTGAACAGGCCTGCATCGGGTCCAAGTTCCCGCTCGAAGCCCAATCGCAGCGTGTCGTAGTCCTCGGTGCCTGAATACAGGCCAAGCCTGGCGAACAGACGCCGCGTGTAGGCGTCGATCACGAACACCGGCCGCCCGAAGGCATACAGCAGGATATCGTCGGCGGTCTCCGGACCAATCCCCTTGACCCCGAGTAGCGCGGAACGCAGGGCGCCGGTTTCCAGCGGTTTCAGCCCGGCATATTCCCCGACCTCGACATACCAGCGACAATAACTCTTCAGGCGCTGCGCCTTGATATTGAAATACCCGGATGGCCGAAGCCAGTTGGCCAGGTGATCGTGGCGCGCATTGATGATGGCGCGCGGCTGCAATTTGTTTTTTGCGACCAGGTTCGAGATGGCCTTTTCGACGTTCGACCAGGCCGTGTTTTGCGTGAGTATCGCACCGACCATGATCTCGAAGGGTGACTCACCCGGCCACCAGTGCTGCGGACCATAGTGGTCAAACAGGATATCGAAGGTCTTGTGTAATCTGCGGCGGGTCATGCGCATGTCTGACACAATCAACGGTAAATGCCCGATCATCCGGCAACAAGCGCCAGGACGCAAAGCAGCTTACTCAATCCCGGCTATTCCACAGGCCCGTTCATTTATTGAAGCTTTCCCCTGCGTCTCTGCGATGAGGCGTCGGTTCTTGCCCGCGTGCCGGGCCTGGAGCGCCTTGCTTGTGTGCGCCGTGCTGCTGCAGGAGGCGGTTTGAGTCCGGCTGCCCGGTAGAGCGCCACGACTTCCTGACGCGTCAAGGCCCGATGATGGCCCGGGCGCAACTGGCGCGACAACCCGACCGGACCAAAGCGCACCCGGATCAGGCGACTGACCTTCACTCCCTGCGACTCCCACAGGCGCCGCACCTCGCGGTTACGCCCTTCCTTCAGGATCACGTGGTACCAGTGGTTCGCCCCCCGCCCGCCGGCATCGCGGATCGACGTAAACGCGGCCATACCGTCTTCAAGTTCAACCCCCCGGAGCAACTGTTCCAGCGCCACCCCATCGACCTTGCCCAAAACCCGTACGGCGTATTCACGCTCGATCTCCGAGGAGGGATGCATCAGGCGGTTGGCCAATTCACCATCGGTAGTGAACAGCAGCAGCCCCGCGGTATTCATGTCCAGGCGGCCGATTGCGATCCAGCGCGCGGTCTTCATGCGCGGCAGTTTATCGAACACCGTGGGGCGTCCCTCGGGGTCCGAGCGCGTGGTCAACTCACCAACGGGTTTATGATAAATCAACGTGCGTGGAATGACCCTGGCAAGGGAAGTGGCGACCGAGACCGGCTTGTCATCGATACAGATACTATCGGTAGCACTGACCGTGATGCCGAGCTCGGCGGGCTTGCCGTTAATGGTGATCCTGCCGGCGCTAATCCAGGACTCGATCTGGCGGCGGGAACCGTAACCAGCGCGGGCCAGGACTTTTTGCAGACGCTCTGTCATGGACCCGGAACCGGGCAGGAGTACTAGCCCGCATTTCTCACTGGGATCCCGGATGCTGGCGCAGGGCTCGTGTGTCCGGACGCCGTGCTGGAGCGAAGGACCCGCTCGAGGCGAAGAGCAGGGGCCCCGGCGCAGCCGGGGATGCGACCGCCGGCGGGCGGGATATCGCTTCGATTGCCATCGCGGTTCATCGCTCCACCGGGGGTCAGATCCCCACCGCTACGCGGCAGGGCCCTCTTCCGCCCCTCGAAGCGATGCAGCCGTAGCTACCACTTGAGTGAAGCACAAGTCCGGGTGCACGAGAACCAGTCAGTGCCGGGATAGGCAATGCCCAAAAACACGCTGTATTGTTCCTGATCTGCACTCTGTTCATTACTTCAGTTCCTTATATGGATCTACCGCCGCCCGGTGAGAAATGCGGGCTAGTGCAGGATAGACGAGGTGTCTTCCGTGGTGTCGGCAGTCGTCTGGGGATCGACCTCCACCCCGGCCACGGGCACGTCCACCTCGTCATTGGCCGGTTCCATCTGCATCTCCGGAACAGCATCCGACAGATCGAGTTCCAGCTCGGCGCCGATCGTGCCCAGGTCGCGCAACTCGGCCAGGCTCGGTAATTCGTCCATGCTTTTCAGGCCAAAGTAATCGAGAAACTGCCGGGTGGTGCCGTACATGGCAGGGTGACCGGGAACGTCCCGGTGACCGACGATCCGCACCCACTCGCGTTCCTGCAGGGTCTTCATGATGGAGCTGCTGACACTGACACCGCGCACCTCCTCGATCTCGCCGCGCGTGACGGGCTGGCGGTAGGCAATCAGGGCGAGCGTCTCGAGCAGGGCGCGCGAATAACGGGCGGGGCGTTCCTCCCACAGGCGCGACACCCAGAGCTGCATATCCTGCCTGACCTGGATCCGGTAGCCACTGGCGACCTGGACCAGTTCGACACCGCGGTCGGTAAAATCCTCTTCCAGCCTGGCCAGTGCCTTGCGCATGTCCGCGCGCCCCGGCCTTTCCTCTTCAATGAACATGGCCTGTAACTGGTCGAGGTTCAGCGGACGACCGGCTGCCAGCAGAATGGCCTCAAGGATGTGTTTTAGATGTCTGATATCGATTTCAGCGGTATTAGCGGTATCAGCTGTGCCAGCTGTATCTTCAGTTTCGGACGTGTCTGTCATGCTGTCGCCTGTTCGGTTATTGTTTCCGGGATTGCTTCGGGGCTACCCGCCGCCTGCACATGAATCGGTGTGAACGGATCGGTCTGGCTTATCTCGAGCAGCGATTCCTTGGCCAGTTCGAGCACGGCCAGGAACGTCACCACCACCCCCATGCGACCCTCTTCCAGCGTGAACAGGTCCACGAAACGGGTGAACTGGCCGATCTGCAGACGGGTGAGCACACTGGACATACGCTCACGCACCGACAGCGACTCCATCTGCACATGATGATGCGCATACATGGAGGCCCGCTGCATGACCTCCTGGAATGCACTGATCAGGTCCTGCAGATTGACTTCGGGGGGCAGACTGACCACGCGATTCTCGGGGCCGTCGGCCTGCGCCTGGAACACATCGCGCCCGAGTCGCGGTAACTCATCGATGTCCTCGGCAGCCTGCTTGAAACGTTCGTACTCCTGCAGGCGGCGCACCAGCTCGGCGCGCGGATCGTCCTCGTCCTCTTCACTGGATGCCGGCCGCGGCAGCAGCATACGCGACTTGATCTCTGCCAGCATGGCGGACATGACCAGGTACTCGCCCGCCAGCTCCAGCCGCATATCCTGAATTAGTTCAATATAATCAGTATATTGCCGTGTTATCTCGGCAATGGGGATATCGACGATATCGAGGTTCTCTTTGCGGATCAGGTAGAGCAGCAGGTCCAGCGGCCCCTCAAAGGCCTCGAGAAACACCTCCAGCGCATCCGGGGGTATGTAGAGATCAGTAGGGAGTGATTCGAGGGGCTCGCCCTGAACAACAGCGAGGGGGAGTTCTTCCTGCGTCCGGATATCGGGTTGTACTTCGCAGCTTTGATTTTCGCTCATGTATTACCCTGTCGTGACTACCATTCGCATGACCGAGCGACAATTTCTGCCGTCCGCAGGATTCTACCCTATTTCCAGCGGCATTGCCTCATATTACAAACGTCTTCCTCAGGTGTATTCCAGGCCCATGACCTGGCGGACCTCTTCGAGTGTCTTGCGTGCCACGTCGCGCGCCGCCTCGGAACCTTCGTTGATGATGGCCCGTACCCGCCCGGGGTCGCGTTCGAATTCCTGCGCGCGTTCGTGGATAGGCCTCAGCTCGTCCAGCATACTGTCGACGATCGGCTGCTTGCATTCGAGACAACCGATCCCCGCGGTGGTACAGCCCTCCCGCACCCAGGCCTTGACCTCGTCGTCGGAGTACACCTCGTGCAGTTGCCAGACCGGGCAGACATCGGGATTACCGGGATCGGTGCGCCTGACCCGCGCCGGGTCGGTCGGCATGGTGCGCAGCTTCCGGGTGACTTCCTGCGGATCCTCGCGCAGGGTAATGGTGTTGTTATAGGACTTGGACATCTTCTGTCCGTCCAGGCCGGGCATCTTCGAGGCCGGTGTCAGCAAGGCCTCGGGCTCCGTCAGGATAATGCGCCCGCTGCCTTCCAGGTAGCCCAGCAGGCGTTCGCGGTCGCTGATCGTCAGGTTCTGCTGTTCCTGCAGCAGCGCATGCGCCACCTCGACGGCCTGGTGGTCACCCCGTTCCTGGTAGCGCCTGCGCAGATCCTTGTAGAGGCGCGCGTTTTTCTTGCCCATCTTTTTAATCGCGGCCTCGGCGGATTCCTCGAAGCCGGGCTCGCGCCCGTAGATGTGGTTGAAACGGCGCGCGATCTCGCGTGTCAGTTCGACATGCGCCACCTGATCCTCTCCTACCGGGACCTTGTCGGCCGCGTAGATGAGGATGTCCGCACTCTGCAACAGGGGGTAGCCCAGGAAGCCGTAGGTCGCCAGGTCACGTTCGCGCAATTGCTCCTGCTGATCCTTGTAACTGGGCACCCGTTCCAGCCAGCCCAGTGGCGTCACCATGGAGAGTAGCAGATGCAACTCGGCATGTTCGGGGACATGCGACTGGATAAACAGCTGAGCCGCACCCGGATTGACACCGACAGCCAGCCAGTCGATGACCATGTCCCAGACACTGTCGGCGATGATATGGGACTCCTCGTAATGCGTGGTCAGTGCATGCCAGTCGGCCACGAAGAAGAAGCAGTCGAACTCGTGCTGCAGCTTGATCCAGTTTTTCATAACCCCGTGGTAATGCCCGAGGTGCAGGCGTCCGGTGGGACGCATGCCGGACAGGACCCGGCTGTTGTTATCCAGACTGCTCAAGTTGTTCTCCTATATCCCCAGCAAGGCAAACAGGACTTGCTGGAAGTCCTTTGCCGACATACCGGACACCAGCCCCAATGCACTCATAACCCGGCTGATCACCGGCCACATGATGTTGCCGAGGACACCGGTCACCAGCAAGGCGATCAGGATCATGAAGCCGTAGGGCTCGATGCGGCTGAATTTCCAGGCCAGCGGCCCCGGCAGCAGCCCCGTCATGACCCGGCCGCCATCCAGCGGCGGCAGCGGCAGCAGGTTCAGTACCATTAGAATGGTATTGATGAAAATACCCGCGGTCCCCATGAACACCAGCGCCAGGCCGTTGTCTCCCAGCAGCATGCCCAGTCGGATCACCAGGGCCCAGCCCAGCGCCATCAGCAGATTGGCAGCCGGACCGGCCACGGCCACCAGGGCCATGTCACGCTTCGGGTGTTTCAGATTCTGCCAGGTGATTGGCACCGGCTTGGCCCAGCCGAACAGAAAGCCGGACTGCATCAGCATCAGCAGCCCCGGGACCAGTATGGTGCCGACCGGGTCGACATGCTTCACCGGATTGAGGGTCAGGCGCCCCAGCATGAGCGCAGTCTTGTCGCCCAGCCTGGCGGCGATCCAGCCATGCGCGACTTCATGGACAGTGATGGCAAACAGGACGGGCGGCACCCAGGCAACGATTTTCTGTACGAGGTTGACCTCAAACATCGGCGGATTATAACCTCATGGACGGTTATTTCATCCTTCCGCCAGGCCTTCCGCTGCACCGCGGCCCTTGCGCGTAACCCGTGGCACCTCACCGGTCATATCGATGACCGTGGTCGGCTCGAAGCCGCAATGACCGCCGTCGATCACCAGATCGACATCATGCTCCAGGCAGTCTCGCATCTCATGGGTATCGGTCTCAGGCAGCTCCTTGCCGGGCAGGATCAGCGTGGTACTCATCAGCGGTTCGCCCAGCTCATCGAGCAGTGCCTGCACAATGGGATTGTCGGGAACGCGGATGCCGATGGCCTTGCGTTTAGGGTTCAACAGGCGCCGCGGCACCTCATGGGTGGCGCGCAGGATAAAGGTGTAGGGCCCCGGTGTCAGCGACTTCAGCAGGCGGTAGGCACTGTTATCCACGCGCGCATAGGTGGCGATCTCCGAGAGGTCGCGGCAGACCAGGGTGAAATTATGCTGGTTGCCCAGTGCACGGATACGACGGATACGATCCATGCCGCGCTTGTCACCCACGTGACAGCCGAGCGCGTAGCTGGAGTCCGTAGGGTAGATGATGAGACCGTCGTTGCGCACGATCTCGACCGCCTGGTGGATCAGGCGCAGCTGCGGATTGACCGGGTGTATCTGGAAGAACTGGCTCATGGGTGGGAATAAGCGAAGCGCGTACGCTTCTGAATCCTGTTGATTTGTTTTAACCCTCAAACTTTACCGCAGAGACGCGGAGAACGCAGAGATAAATCTTCACCGCAAAGGCGCAAAGGACGCAAAGTAAATAAATCAGCGTATAAAAAAACCGATTATTCCTCTCAAGGCGGAAATCTATTCAAAACTGGTGTGCCGATGGCCATGATCTTCCGCCAGGCGGGGATGACAAAGGATTATTATATTTCTCTCAATCTGTTCTTTGCGCCCTTTGCGCCTTTGCGGTGAGATTCTGTAAATGTTTTTCTCTGCGTCCTCCGCGTCTCTGCGGTGATAAACTGTATTTGGGGGATGAATTGTACTAGGGATCAGAATAGCGGTTCAGTGTTTTTCCGTGTGTTTCCGTGGCGATATTATCTCTGCGTGCTCCGCGTCTCCGCGGTGAATAATCTGTTAGCAAGCTAGTGCAGCGGCCAGACCTCGCTGTCCCAGATGGGACGGCAGCCGGCCGGCAACTCGGCCAGCTCTCCGAGTCGGACCCAGGGATTCTCGGGGCCGTGGTAGTCCGATCCCCGCGAGGCCAACAGGGCCTCGCGGCGTGCGTACATGGCCATGGTGTCGATATTGTCACGGGTGTGACTGCCGGACACCACTTCGATACCCGCACCACCCAGCTCCTTGAACTCGCCGATCAGACGGCGCAACCGGGTGGCCGTCAACCGGTAACGCGCCGGGTGCGCGATCACCGCCAGCCCCCCTGCCCTGCGGATCCAGGCGAGTGCATCCTCCAGGCTGGCCCATTGCCCGGGGACGAAACCGGGCTTGCCGTGCACCAGGAAACGCTTGAACACCTCTCGCACCGAGACCGCGTGCCCGGCGGCGACGAGGTAGTGGGCAAAATGGGTGCGGCTGACGATGCGTCCCCGTGTCAGTGCACAGGCACCCTCGTAGGCGCCCCCGATACCGGACTTCTCCAGCCGCCGGGCAATCTCCTCGGCACGCCAGTCACGGAACTCGCTCAGGCCTTCCAGGCCGTCCTGCAAGGCCGCGCACCCCGGGTTGATATTGAGTCCGAGGATATGCACGGTCAGTGGCTGCCAGCTGACCGAGATCTCGACGCCCGCAACCAGCTGCAGACCGAGGCGGGTGGCCACCGCACCGGCCTCATTGAGGCCGTCGGTGGTATCGTGGTCGGTCAGCGCCAGCACGTTCACGCCGGCCGCATGGGCGGCCTGTACCAGCCCTGATGGTGACAATGTGCCGTCCGACGCAGTCGAGTGGCTGTGAAGGTCGTAGTGCAGGGCCATGCCTGACATTCTACAGGACAGCCGCAGACGCTGCCGTCTAAACACGCACACACAGCAGGGTTGTGTTGTCGCGCGGACCCGCCCAAACCGGTACCATAGCGCTGCTCAAACCGTGTAACCGGCATGCAGATACCCACAGGCACACTTGACGATATTCGTGACGGCACACGCGCCGCACTCGAACAGCTGACGCCGGCTGCGGATGCCGGCGCGGTCGCTGGCGGCGATGCAGGCGACGTGGCGCTGCTGATTCGGGCCTTCGACCAGCTCATGGATGTCATGGAGCGCGTCGATGCCGACAGCCGGTTTGAAGGCGACACCCGGACGTCCCCATCGGCCGCTGCCGGGGACATCACCGAGTTGGGTGAATACGCGCTCAAGCTGCACGAGAACCTGGTCACGCTCGCGAACGACGCGGCTGCCAGAGAAAACAACGCCCGGCTGGCACTCGAATTTGCCGTGTGGATCGCCCGTCACGGCGGTCAGATCGACACCCTGGAACCCGTTGTTGACGCCACTGCGCTGCTGGCCAATCGCCTGACCGAGCCGCACGAGCTCGAGACACTCAGTGCCGTCATAAGCGATATCTGCAAGGCGGTCTCACCCGTTATTCGCGAGGACCTGGAAAGGATCAACCCCGGACGGCCCTGGCGGTTGCTGCTGCTCAATCGCAGCATCATCGCCACCCGCAGCCATAACCCGGCCCTCATGGAAGAAGCCTTTGAGGTCCTGACACGGCATCTGCCCGAAGACGCCGCACGCTTCTTCACCGAGGGCATGCAACAGATGGACGCACTCGATTATCCGGCTCACGTACGCAAGATCATGGAAAAATACCACCGCCAGTGGACACTCGACCGTTCGCTGCACTGAGCAAGGCGCTGGCCACATGCGGGTATCGGTGCGAATATTGTGGCGCAGCCGGTTCCGATGTGACGCCTGAACGACTATCATGCATTTCCTTTTAACATCAGCAGACATTGATTAACTAACCATGAAGTTTCTGTTCGATCTTTTCCCGATCATCCTGTTCTTCCTGGCATACAAGCTGTATGACATCTATGTTGCTACGGCAGTCGCCATCGCAGCCGCCTTCGTGCAGACCAGCCTGTACTGGCTGAAGCACCGCAAGTTCGAGAACATGCATCTGGTGACGCTGGCGATATTGATTGTGTTCGGGGGACTCACCCTGACCCTCAGAGACCCGATCTTCATCAAATGGAAGCCCACCGTGGTGAACTGGCTGTTCGGCGCCGTGTTTCTCGGTAGCCGCTATATCGGCAAGCGCACCCTGGTGGAACGCATGATGAGTCACGCCATCAGCGTACCCGGGCCGGTGTGGGCAAGGCTCAACTGGGCGTGGGTCGCGTTTTTCATGAGCATGGGCGTACTCAACCTCTACGTGGCCTATAACTTCAGCGAGGATACCTGGGTGAACTTCAAGCTGTTCGGCATGATGGGGCTGACCATCGCCTTTGTATTTATCCAGGCCTTCTACCTCAGCCGTTACATGACGCCTGAGGAAGAAAACGAGTAACAGAACCCGCTATGCTCTATGCCATCATCAGCCAGGACCGACCCGACAGCCTGGACAACCGGTTGCAGGCGCGCACCGACCACCTGGCCCGCCTTGAAACCTTGAAAAACGACGGCCGACTGGTGCTTGCCGGTCCGCATCCCGCCATCGACAGCGCCGACCCCGGTCCCGCCGGTTTCAGCGGCAGTCTGGTGGTTGCCGAGTTCGCCAGTCTGGAGGATGCCCGGGCCTGGGCCGATGCCGATCCCTATATGGCTGCCGGTGTTTATGAGAGCGTCACCGTCAAACCCTTCAAGAAGGTACTGCCCTGATGTCAGAAGACCGTAGCGCCATGATCCGGACGCGCCTTGTCGAGGCATTGAATCCGGAGGTACTGGAAATCATCGACGAGAGTGCGAAGCACGCCGGCCACGCCGGGGCTGCCAGCGGTGGCGGCCACTTCATCGTGCAGATCGTGTCCGCGGCATTCGAGGGGAAGAACCTGATCCAGCGTCATCGTCTGGTTTATGACGCCGTCGATGATATCATGCACACAGAAATCCACGCACTCAGCATCCAGGCGAAAGCACCGGATGAATCGTAATCCACCAACCCGAAGGTCAAGCTAAAGATGAATATATTCCTCAAGATACTACTGCCCGTGTCCCTGCTCACACTGAGCGGCTGCGATCAACTGCAGACTCCCCGTGATGTGGCCACGACAGCGGCCGGCCAGGCCGCTGCCGACATCAGCAGCGCGGCACCCACGGGTGCCGTCGTCGCAACGGTCAACGGCACGGCAATCACCCAGTCGGTTGTCGACGTGTACACCGCCCAGCGCAAGGCCCGGCAACCCGCCAGCGACGCGGGTGACAGGAACGCCATTATCGAGGAACTCGTCAACCTGGAACTGATGCGCCAGCAAGGCCTTAGCAAGGGCCTCGCCAGTCAGCCCGATATCCAGGCCACCCTCGACCAGCAGAAGCGCACCATCCTGGCGGGCGCAGCCATCAAGGACTTCATGCAGAACAACCCGGTCAGTGACGAACAGGTCAAGCAGCTGTATGACACCCAGGTCGGAGTGCCCTCGATGGAATACAATGCCCGCCATATCCTGGTCGAGACCAGTGAGACCGCAGAGGAGGTCATCGCCCTGCTGGACAGCGGCAGTGATTTTGCCGAACTGGCCAAGGAAAAATCCACCGGGCCAACAGGCAAGAACGGCGGCAGCCTGGGGTGGTTCTCGAGCAACCAGATGGTGGCGCCGTTCTCCGAGGCCGCCGCTGCACTGGAAAAAGGCAGCTACACAAAGGAACCCGTCCAGACCCAGTTCGGCTGGCACGTCATCCTGCTCGAAGACAGCCGGGAAAGTACCCCGCCCCCGTTCGAGGACGTCAAGGACCGGCTTAAGATTGCGGTGACCAACCAGCAGTTGCAGCAGCACATCCAGCAGGTCCGGCAATCCGCAAAGGTCGAGATCTCCGCCGAGTGATAAATCCCGGATGACCGGAGAAGGGTCCGGTCATCCGCTCTACCGGTAGCCCCGGGGAGGGCGCCCCAGGGATAGCGCTTAGTGCAACAGCTTGTGTGCCGGATGATGATCGGCGGGCTTGCCTTGTGCGAGATCCTTGGCCGGCGCATCCCCCGACAGCCCCTTGTCGGTCTCCGGCTGGTGCCAGTAGTGAACCCTGATCTGCCCCTGCGGTGTATTGATCACGCTCAGGCAGGCATCACGCGCCGCTGAAACGGCCTCGCAGATGCACTCTTCCTCCTCGCCCTTGCTGTGTCGCAGGCCGGGTATACGGCCCAGTTCACGCCTGATGAGGTCAATCGTCTCGCCATCACCCGGCACCAGGAAGGCGTACTTGATATAGCGTCCGCGTTTCAGCCAGTCCTTGTCCTGTCCATCGACCGGGTTTTCCTCCACCTGGATGCAGACCTGTTCCTGGTGGGAAACCGAGTGCTTCAGGGCCTTGAGGATAACCGCCAGGGTTATTTCGAGGGCATCGGCATCGACTACCGTCCATTTCCCGGCCTCGTCGGTGCTGTCGTACAGCGTGGTCAGGCGCGTATGGAAGGCGTGCATATCATCAGCCAGGTAATGCATCACGGCGGAGAAACTTTCCATCACGTTATCGAACTTATCGAGTGGGCCTTCGAAACGCAGCACGGTCGATGGCGGCGGACCGCTCGGTGAGCCGGCCTGCTGTTCCGGCCTGGCCAGCGCTGCGTCCTCATCGGTATCTTCGAGATCAGTGTTACCGGCGAGATGGACCGGCCGGTGTATCGCGGCGGCCAGTGCCCTCCAGAAGTCCGGCAAGCCGACCGGATCCCGCTCGCAGCCGGCCCCGGCGTCACCGTCGAGCGCCTCGGCAAGCTTCACCACCTGGGCGGCGGCAGCGGCGTCCGGGAAGATCGAGGTGAAGGCCTGGCGCAGGCCCTGGGCCGATACCACGTGCTTGTCATTGGCCACACTGCCCAGTAAGCGGACCTCGTAGCCCAGCCAGGCCCTAGCCTGCTCGGCGAGGCGGGTATGAATCTCCTGCACCCGAATCGGTTCACGCACCTTGTTGATCACCAGCGTCACCCGCTTATCGAAACCGTTGAGTTGCAATATCTTCAACAGGGCAAAGGCCTCGGCGTGCGAGCGCTGTTCCGGTGTCACTACGAGCATGACCAGGGATGACTGCAGGCAGCAGGCCACAACGGCCCGCGGTGAAAATCCCGAGGTATCGATCAGCAGGTCATCGTAGTCGGTACACGCCTCATGGCCGGCCACTATCGGGGCCAACTCGATTGCGGATTGTCCGTGCCAGTGGGACAGCGGCAGCCGCGATGAAAGGAGGTCGACGCCCTGGTAACCACGGCAGATCACCCCACCGGTGTCCAGTTTCCCATCCTGGCTCTGGCGACGCGACAGACGCAGCAACTGGGGAACCGCCAGGCGGCCGCCCTCATCATGGTAGAGGCCCGCGAGGCGCCCCTTGCGGACCAGCTCGAGTGCCACATTGAGTGCCAGATGGGTCTTGCCGACCCCGTCCAGCCCACTGGCGATGGTGATGATTCTTGTCATGCCGATGAGCGTTTCATTGCATCCACTGGACGATCCGGCGCATCAGCGTGCCTGCTCATCGATCAACCGCCGCTGCTCCTGGCTGCCTTCCAGGAGAATGCCTTCAACCTCACGGGCCTTGTCCAGCATGTCGGTCTGGGTTTTCCAGACATGGTTGCCCTGCAGGCCGGCATCGTCACCGGTATCGGTACACGCCGCCAGCACAATCACGGCACTGCATAGTATCGCCTTGAACATCATTGTCTCCCCGGCCATTTATAGACCATGCAGGACCTCGCGTCCCTCATGCAACCACACGGCAATTCCGGTTTTGTCCATCGGTTCGCCGATATAGTAACCCTGGTAACTGTCGCACCCCATTTCCCCCAGCCTCTCATATACCTGGCGGCTCTCGACTCCCTCTGCGGTGACGCGCAATCCGAGGTTGTGCGCCAGGTCGATGGTGGCACGGACAATGGAGGCGTTGTCGTCATCGGTATCCATGTCACTGATGAAGGACTTGTCCACCTTGAGCGAATCGACCGGCAGGCGCTTGAGGTAGACCAGCGAGGAATGCCCGGTCCCGAAGTCGTCGATCGACAGTTCGAAACCCATGTCGCTGAGCTGGTCCAGTATCTCGATCACCTGCTCGGGGTCCATCATCACCTCGGTCTCGGTGATCTCGAGCAGCAGCGACCGGGATTCCAGCTGGTAGCGCCTGAGCGCCGCCCCGATCAGGTCCGCGAGGTTGTAGTCATGCAGGATATGCATCGACAAATTGATACCGACGCGTAGGTCCGGACTGGACTGCTGCAACGACACCAGCTCCCTGCAGGCCGTATCGATGATCCACTCGGTCAGCTGGCGAATCAGCCCGCTCTGTTCCGCCACCCGGATGAAATCGTCCGGCAGCAGCAGGCGTCCGTCGGGGCGGCGCCAGCGCACCAGCGCCTCGAGATAACTGATCTTGCCCGTTTTGATATCCAGTACCGGCTGGTACACGAGAAACAGCTCATTGGGTTCAAGGTCATGGTTCAGTGCCCCGTCCAGGGTCATCCTGGCCGCCTTGATCTCTGCAGCGGTATTTGGATCGAAGATGGCGCAGCCGGGCTGACTTTTTTTCGCGGTGTACATCGCGTAGTCGACATTGCGCAGCAGGGTATCGACATCCTTGCCATGGTCCGGCATCAGTGCGATGCCGATGGAGACCGAGGCCGACAACTTATGGCCCTCCACCTCGAAATCGGCCTCCATGGACTGGATGATCTTTTCAGCGACCTGCAGGGCCTGTTCGCTGTTGGTGTCGGGAAGGATCACCGTAAACTCATCGCCACCGAGGCGTGCCAGCGTATCCGACTCGCGCAGCACGCCCGCCATGCGATCGACCACCTGTTTCAGCAACAGGTCACCTGTATGGTGCCCGAGCAAATCGTTGACATACTTGAATCGGACCATGTCGACCAGCAGGATCGCTGCCGTCGCGGGTTCCCGGCGCTGCTTGGCAACCAGTTGACTCAGGCGGTCTTCCAACAGGGCGCGGTTGTAGGTCCCGGTCAAGGGATCACGGATGGCCATGTCCTGCAAGGTCTCGTAGAGCTCGCCCAGGGCATGAAAACTGACCGGGGCATTGCCGGCTCCCCCCGCATTCGCCCCGCCATCCTGTACCCCCACCACCAGGCGGCCCTGACTGAACTGGTAGCTGAGTTCCCTGAGTGGCTTGAACACGGAATAACGCACAAACCACAAGGCAATGGCGACGGCCAGCAGGGTGAGGGCGACCACGACCACGGTCAGGCGCCTGTTGGTCTGGCCGAGCCGGGACAGCAGTGCGTCCACACTGCCGGCGGCCTCGATCTTTATCAGGGTAGTGGCATCGCTGGCAGTCAAGGTGTAGGCGGAGACCACGGCATTGCCGGATGCGGTCTCATTCCAGCCGGGGGAGACGTGGAGTGCATCACCTCCGGACAGCACCAGCCGTAGCGGCATTTCCAGCACCTCGCCCAGGGCGGCCAGCATCGGCACGGGATCGGAGACGACCTGCAGGTGACCCGACGTCGAGGTATCCGTGATTGGCAGGATCACGGCCTGGTAGAGTTGGTTACCGGAAACGCATAAGCCCGCGGCGTGACCGGAAGGCTGGTCAGCGGCGCGCGCCCTATGCACAAGTTCCGGGCAGATCACCCCGGCAACCTCGGACGATCGGGACGCATGTCCCAACAGCCCGGTATCGCGATTGTAGACATTGACCTCGACGATCGCTGCCTGTGACACCATCTCTGCAGGCGGTCGAAGCTGCTGCTCCAGTACGGCCGACAGTCGGTCCGCATCCGTGGCATCGAGTGCAGCCTTGAAGTCAGCGTGGGCGAGGAACTGTTCACCCAGACGCCGTGCACCCTCTTCCGAGGCGGCCAGCACGTCCTCCACCTTGTGCGCCAGCAACCGGTCGGTGTGATCGCGCTGGAATTCGAAGCTCAGGTCACGGTAGACCCGCGTGGTAACGAAGGTGGTGGCGGCCGCGATGATGCCCAGCACGACGATGCTGATCACCAGGCCGGACAGCAGGTTGAATTGGAAACGTTTCATGGTCCCCCGTGCCAGGGTGGTTATTTTTTAACCATCTTAGCACGGCAAGCACCAGCGACGCGGCACTCGCAGGGCCGCATAGCCCCGAATAAAGCCTACTTCAGCAGATCCAGGCAGGCCGCCTCGTCAAGGATCTCTATACCCAGCGCCTGCGCCCTGGCGTATTTCGAGCCCGGGTCCGCGCCCGCAACCACATAGTCTGTCTTCTTCGAAACACTGCCGGTGACCCTGGCGCCTGCCGACTGCAAGCGTGCCTGCAGTTCACTGCGCGGCATGGACAGGGTACCGGTGATCACGAAGGTCTTGCCGGCCAGCGGCCGGGCGCTGCTCTTTTCGGGTGTTTCCCAATGCAGCCCCGCGCTGCGCAATCTCTGGATGACCTCCAGGTTGTGCGGCTCGCGAAAGAAGCCGGCGATGTGTCGGGCCACGACCGGTCCGACGTCACGCACCGACTGCAGGGTCTCGATTTCGGCGTTCATCAGGGATTCGAGTTTGCCGAACTCCGCGGCCAGGATCCGTGCTGTGGCCTCGCCCACTTCGCGGATGCCCAGGGCATAGATGAAGCGCTCCAGCGTGGTGGCCTTGCTCTTCTCCAGGGCATGCACCAGGTTGGTCGCGGACTTCTGCGCCATGCGTTCCAGACCGGCGATCGGCTCGACCTCAAGCCGGTAAAGATCGCTGACATCGTGGATCAGTTCCTTCTCGACCAGCTGGTCAACCAGCTTGTCACCCAGCCCGTCGATATCCATGGCCCGGCGCGAGGCGAAGTGCTTGATGGCCTCGCGGCGCTGTGCCGGGCAGAACAGCCCGCCGCTGCAACGCGCCACCGCCTCGCCTTCCACCCGCTCCACGGCCGAGCCGCACATTGGGCACTGTTTGGGCAGGTGGAATACCCGCGCGCCCCTGACCCGCTTTTCCCTGATCACGCGCACCACCTCGGGAATCACGTCACCGGCACGCCGGATGATCACGGTGTCGCCGACGCGCACGTCCTTGCGGTGCACCTCGTCCTCGTTATGCAGGGTGGCGTTGGTGACGGTAACGCCCCCCACGAAAACCGGTTCCAGTCGCGCCACCGGGGTCAGCGCGCCGGTGCGCCCGACCTGTACATCGATACCGACCACGCGGGTCTGCTCCTCCTGGGCCGGAAACTTGCGCGCAATCGCCCAGCGCGGCGCCCGTGCCACGAAGCCCAGGATGTCCTGCTGGTCGAGCCGGTCCACCTTGAAGACCACGCCGTCGATTTCGAACGGCAACTCACCACGCGCAGCCTCCAGCCTGCGGTAATAGGCCTTGCAACCCTCCAGGCCGGGTACCCGCTCGATGCCGTCATAGACCCGCAGGCGCCAGTCGCGCAGCTGTGCCAGGATGTCGCTGTGCCGGTCCGGTAAACTGCCGCCCTCGACCTCGCCAACTCCGTAGCAGTAGATCTCCAGCGGCCGCGATGCCGTAACTTTCGGGTCCAGCTGGCGCAGGCTACCGGCGGCCGCATTGCGGGGGTTGACGAAGGGCTTCTGGCCTTTCCCGAGCGCCTGCTCGTTGAGCTGCACAAAGCCTTTGTGCGACAGGTAGATTTCGCCGCGCACCTCGAGCACCGGGGGTATGCGCTTGCCTTCGAGCCGCAGCGGCACACTGGCCAGCGTGCGCACGTTAGCGGTGATGTCCTCGCCGGTCACGCCGTCGCCGCGGGTCGCGGCGCGCACCAGCACGCCGTCTTCGTAGCGAATACTGACTGCAACACCATCAAGCTTCGGCTCAGCAGCATAATGAATCCTTACTTGGAATTCAGTGGTGTTTCTGGCTGCTTTTTTGAATAAGGCGGTTATCTTTTCACGCTCTTTCTTGCTGGAGCAATCAATATCGTTGTTCAATTTAGTGAAAACTTCAGCAAAACTATTCACCAATTCATCATGACCGGACACACATTCATCGAATATCGAAAGAATATAATCCTTCAGATCTTTTGCATTCTTGATTGCATCAGTTTTGTCTGTCTCAGGACCTGATTCAATCCATCTCTCTACCATTCCCTCGACTGGCAATACACGCACGCGGCGATCGAAGTCAGCGAGTTCCTCGTCGCTGAAGGCGTTGTCCAGCGACAGCATGCGCACGGCATGCTCCACCTCGTCGAAGGCCTTCGACGGTGCTGCACCG
Source organism: uncultured Ectothiorhodospiraceae bacterium (assembly GCA_947258545.1). Lineage (GTDB taxonomy): Bacteria > Pseudomonadota > Gammaproteobacteria > UBA9214 > UBA9214 > CAMYJZ01. The sequence goes on along the minus strand of CAMYJI010000009.1, from coordinate 23,288 downwards.
ACACGCTGGGTAGGGGAATCCTGGCTAACCAGTTCGGGGTACTGTGCCTCGAGCTCCTGCAGTTCGCGCAGCAGCCGGTCGTACTCGGCGTCGGTGATGACCGGGTCGTCGAGGACGTAATAGCGGTAGTTGTGCTCGTGAAGTTCCTTGTGCAGTTCACCGGTACGCTGGCGTACCGCCTTCGGCACGCTCATGACGCCGTCTTGGCCACCCGCTGCCTGAGCTGAAAGTCGATGACGTCATCGCGCATGTGACTGATGGTCTGGTTGGTCAGCGCGCTGTGGCTGGAGTCGTATACGCTGCCTTCCAGACTGGTCGCCAGCGAACGGGCAGCCGCTACCATGGCATCGAAGGCCTTGATGGCATCGAAGCTGGCCGGAAGCTGCAGGAACAGCACCAGTCCGCGGGTCGAGAAAGCGTCCATGGCCAGCGGGTCGAAGGTCCCCGGCTCCACCATATTCGCGACCGAGAACAGCACCCGGTCCTGGCCATTGTGCCTCTCCCGGTAATGAAAAATCTGCATGTCGCCGAACTCCAGACCTGCCTTGCCCATGGCCTCCATCAGGAAGCTGCCGCGAAACGGGACACCGGGCGGCGCCATGACATACAGGGTGACCACCTTGTCCGGCGGCACGCTGTTCTGCAGCGACGAGTCCTCGGCGATCTGCTGACCCAGGCCTTCAAGCTCGGCATCGACATCGGCCTTGTCATCGATCGCGTCGAACAGGGGGTCGATGCGGTTGTCCGGTTCCATGAACGGCCGCCGGGCAGACCGGGATGAACCGCCAGGGCGGCCCTGCAGGCGACTGAAGAGATAGATGCCGAGAACAATGATGATCCCGGCGATCAGCAGTATCCAGCGCATAGTTTCCATGTATCAGGACCTGGCTTTCAGAGATGCGCTAATGATAATGGAAAAATGGCTACATCGCTGCCATTTCAACGGCGGCGTCGATATCCACGGCCACCAGGCGCGAAACGCCCGGTTCGCTCATGGTTACGCCGGTGAGTTGATTGGCCATCTCCATGGTGATCTTGTTGTGGGTGATGAAGATAAACTGTACCTGCTTGGACATTTCTCGCACCATGTCGCAATAGCGGCCGACATTGGCGTCATCCAGCGGGGCATCGACCTCGTCGAGCATGCAGAATGGCGAGGGATTGAGGTCGAAGATGGAAAACACCATAGCAATCGCCGTCAGGGCCTTCTCGCCGCCCGAGAGCAGATGGATGGTGCTGTTGCGTTTGCCGGGCGGGCGTGCCATGACCGTGACCCCGGTGTCCAGCAGGTCCTCGCCGCTCAACTCCAGGTAGGCATGCCCGCCACCAAACAGCCGCGGGAAGCGCTCCTGGAATCCCGCGTTGACCTTGTCGAAGGTCTCCTTGAAGCGGGCACGGGTCTCCTTGTCGATCTTGCTGATCGCCTGCTCCAGGGTCTCGAGCGCCTCACTCAGATCGGCATGCTGGGCATCCAGGTAGACCTTGCGCTGGGACTCCTCATCGTATTCCTCGATCGCGGCCAGGTTGATCGGTCCGAGCCTCTGGATGCGTTTTTCAAGCTGTTCCACCCGTTCTGACCAGGCATCGACCGTGGTCTCTTCATCGATTGAGGCTAACAGTTCGGGGTAGTCGAAACCGGCCTCGTTGATCTGCTCCATCAGGGTGTCGCTGCGGACCTTGATCTCCTGCCAGGCCATGCGCTCCTGTTCGATCTGCTCGCGCCGGGTGCTGACGCTGCGTTCCTTGCGTACCCGCTCCTGGTCCTGCTCACGCACGCCGTGCTCGATATCCTCGACCTGCTTGCGCGCGCTGGAGAGTTCTGTCTCCACTTCCATGCGCTGGGACAGCAAGGTGCCCAGCTCGGTCTCCAGTTCGGCAATGGGCGTGTCGCCGTGTGCCAGTATGCCGCCGAGTTCGTCACGACGACTGACCAATTGCCGGGACTGTTCGCGCATGCGTTGCAGATTCTGCTCGATAGAGCTGCGCGCGGTGCGCATCGATTCCGCCCGCAGTGCCAGATCATGCACGGACTGCTGGGCGCCACGGGCCTGCTCGCGGGCATCGTCCAGAGCACTCGTCAGGGCCTGCTGGCGCCGGGTGCGTTCTTCACGTTCGGCCGTCAGCGTCTCGATGTCGTTCAGCGCTTCCTGCATACGCGCCTGTGCCGCGGCATATTCCTCCTGTTCGCGTACCTTCTGGACACGCAATTCCTCGGTCTCTTTGAGGACATCCTGGCTGCGGGTCTGGTGGAGCTCGATGCTTGACTTGCAGGAGGTCATCCTGGCCTGCAATTCGCTCGCCTGGCGATGCGCCTGGTTGTAGCCTTCCTGTAGCTGCTCGCGCTCCTCCTCGGCAACGATCTGCGCGGTACGGGCCTCGCTTATGCTGTTGCGCAAGGTCTCAATGCGGCCCGCCTGTTCACCGATCTCTTCCTGCAGCTGGCCTATCTCACGTTCCCGCTGCAGCACACCGGCCTTCTCGTCCGCATCACGTGCGACCCGCAACCAACCCCGGCCCAGCCAGATGCCGTCCCGGGTCACGATGGACTCGTGTGCGGCGATGGACTCCAGCAGTTCCAGCGCCTGGTGCAGCGTGTCGGCGGCATACACACCGTCCAGCACGGCGTCCATCGACCAGGGCGCCTGTACCTTGTCGGTCAAGGGGCCCAGCCGGTCCGTGGAACACCCGTTACCGATACTCCCCCGGGTATCGAACAGCGAGATCGCCCCCTGCTCCAGACCGGTGAGCATGCGCTCCGCGTCGTCCAGCCCGTCGACACACACTGCTTCCAGGTAGGAGCCCAGCACGGTTTCGACCGCATGTTCCCAACCGGATTCGACCTGGATCTGCTGGGCCAGGCGCGGCGCCTCGTTGAGGCCCTGCGATTCCAGCCAGCCGCTGACCCGGTCGGAACGCTGTCCAAGCGCGGCCTGCTGCAGGGTTTCCAGAGATGACAGACGACCGCGCAGGCCATGGTGCGAGCTCTGCAGGGTGCTGAGTTCCTGCTCCTGCTGTTCGATTCCGGCGCGAATCTCCGTAATACGGGTGTTGGCCGAGACCAGCAGCGACTGCTTGGCGGCCGCCAGCGCCTCCTGGTCGGTGGCCGCGTTGATCAGCTGGTCGATCTCGGACTCGAGCGTGGAGTTATCCAGGTTCTGTTGCTCCTGGTCCATGCGCTGCAGGCGTTCTTCCAGCTGCTGTATGTGACGTTCGAGGTGGTCGATGCGGGTGCGCTCTACCTGTGCCGACTGGGAACTGTCCGCCGAGCGCTGGTTGAACTCGTTCCATTCCTCCTGCCAGGCATGCATCGCCTGCTCGGCATCACCCAATACGACGGCGGACTGCTCGGCACGCTCGCGCGCCCCGACCAGCTCCGGCTCGATGGCATCGATGTCCCGCACCAGTTCCTCGATCTGCCTGGCGTCATGTTCGATGTGCTCGCCGACTTCGCCCAGTGTCCGCTCGGCGCGTTCCAGTTCCAGTTGTTGTTGCTGGCGTGATTCCTTGCTGTGCTGGATGGCCTGTTCGATCCGTGCGACATCCGCACCCAGCTTGTAATAACGGCCCTGTACGCTATTGAAGGTGTCGTTGGTATCCGTCAGGCTGGCACGCAGTCTTTCCAGCTCGGCCTCGATGGCGCGTTGCGCGGCCAGTTCCGACTCCATCTCGAGTTCGTCCGCCTGTATCTGGCGTTCCCGGTTGCTACAGTTTTCATGCAAGGCGCTGTAGCGCAGGGCGAGCAGTTCTGCCTTGACCTGGCGCTCTTCCTCCTTGAGTTCCTTGAAACGCCCCGCCGCACGCGCCTGGCGCTTCAGCTTGTCGAGCTGTTTCTCGATCTCCTCGAGCAGGTCGTTGAGACGGTCGAGGTTCTCCCGCGTGTGACGGATGCGGTTCTCGGTCTCGCGCCGGCGTTCCTTGTACTTGGAAATGCCGGCCGCTTCCTCGAGGAAGGCGCGCAGGTCGTCCGGCTTGGCCTCGATCAGGCGTGAAATCATGCCCTGTTCGATAATGGAATAACTGCGCGGACCCAGCCCGGTGCCCAGGAAGATATCGGTAATGTCGCGGCGGCGGCAGCGCGAACCATTGAGGAAGTAGGTGGACGTCCCGTCACGGGACACCTGGCGGCGGATGGAAATCTCGTTATAGCCGGCATACTGGCCGGCCACGGTGCCGTCGGAGTTGTCGAACGCCAGCTCGATGCTGGCATGCCCCACCGGCTTGCGCGCCGTCGAGCCGTTGAAAATGACATCTGCCATGGAATCGCCGCGCAGGTGCTTGGCGGAACTCTCCCCCATGACCCAGCGCACGGCATCGATAATATTGGATTTTCCGCAGCCGTTGGGGCCGACCACGCCGACCAGGTGGGATGGGAGATAGATCGTGGTGGGATCGACGAAGGACTTGAACCCGGCCAGCTTAATCTTGGTCAACTGCATGGACGGCAAAGATACAAGATATACGCCGCCAGATACAACCTTTTGTAATCAGGCCGCGCTTGCACCCACTATCTTGTGTCTAGTACCCTGCCGCCCATGCCGACAAAGCCACGTACCGACCTGGAAACCTTCGCCAATCCCCACCCGGATCGCGACTACACCATCCGCATACGGATCCCGGAATTCACCTGCCTGTGCCCGAAGACCGGGCAACCGGATTTCGCCACCCTGCACCTGGAATACGTCCCCGATGCCCTGTGCGTCGAGCTCAAGTCCCTGAAATTGTATATCTGGTCGTTCCGCGACGCAGGGGCCTTCCACGAGGATGTCACCAACCGCATCCTCGATGACCTGGTGGCCACCTGCCAGCCGCGGTTCATGCGGCTGCGCGCGAAATTCAATGTACGCGGCGGCATTTATACCGACGTGGTGATCGAGCACCGTCAGGCCGGCTGGTCCCCGCTACCCCCGGTTGACCTCGGCTGACAACGGGCCCGGGCCCACGCTTCAGTATTCGTCACCGCGCCACCCGTCCCTGTCACCCCGGCGAGGACCCCAGCCACCATGTCACTGTACCTCGGCATCGATCTCGGCACCTCCGGCTGCCGCAGCTGCGTCATCGATGCCCACGGTCGGGTGCAGGCCGAAACCCGCGTGGCACTGCACCAGTCGCAACGCCACGGCAGCGGGCTGGAGCAGAACCCGCAGGACTGGTGGGACGCGCTCGACAAGGCCCTGGACGCGCTGCGATGTCAGGTCCCGCTGGAGACCGTGGCCGGCCTCGCGATCGACGCCACCTCGGCCACCCTGCTGCTGGCGGACGCGCGGGGTCGGCCACTGACACCCGCCCTGATGTACAACGACGCACGCGCCGTGGAACAGGCACGACAGATCAGCGTCCGGGCACCCGCCGCAAGCGCCGCCCACGGAGCCAGCTCCAGCTTGGCCAAGCTGCTTTACCTGCAGGCCTCCGGTGCGGCGGGCAATGCCCGTTTCGCCCTGCACCAGGCCGACTGGCTCAGCGGCCGGCTGGCGGGCCGCTACGGGATCACGGACGAGAACAATGCCCTGAAACTCGGCTACGACCCGGTCATGCGCGACTGGCCCGGCTGGCTGGATGAACTGGGCGTCGAACGCCGCCTGTTGCCCGAGGTCGTCCCGGCCGGCCGGCCCGTCGGCGTCATGACGACAGAGTATTGCCGGCGCTGGGGTTTCGCCTCGGGTACCCGTATCGTCAGTGGCACCACCGACAGCACGGCCGGCTTCATTGCCACCGGCGCCGGTCCCGGCGAGGCCGTCACAGCGCTGGGCAGCACCCTGGTACTCAAGGTCCGCTCCGCCCAACCGGTGTCCGCGCCGGAATACGGAGTCTACAGCCACCGCCTGGGTGACGACTGGCTGGTGGGCGGCGCCTCCAACAGCGGCGGCGGTGTCCTGCGCCAATACTTCAGTCAGGCGGACATCGAGCGCCTCACGGTCAGCCTGCAGCCGGAGCGGCCCACCGGGCTGGACTACTACCCCCTGCCGTCCCCCGGAGAGCGCTTCCCCGAGAACGACCCCGGGCTCCAGCCAAGGTTGACACCACGGCCGGCTGACGACGGCCAATTCCTGCAAGGCCTGCTGGAAGGGATCGCGGCCATCGAGGCGCGTGGCTACCGCTTGCTGGAACGACTGGGTGCACCCTACCCGCGACGCATCCAAACCGTGGGCGGCGGCGCCGTCAATGCCGCCTGGCGCCGCATCCGTGAGACACTACTCGGGGTTCCGGTCAGTGCCGCCCGGCACCAGGAGGCCGCCTACGGCGCCGCCCTGCTGGCCCGGCAGGGCCTGACAGGAGCGCGGCAAACACCATGAAAGACGTCATCAAGGGAGTACGCTACCTCCGCCAGGGGCTCAAGCTGATGCGCCAGCCCGGGCTGCGCCGCTATGTCGCCGTGCCCCTGCTGGTCAGCACGGTGCTGTTCAGCGCCGGCATCGTGGTCAGCATCCAGTTGCTGGAGATCCTGCTGGGCTGGCTGCTCGGCTGGCTGCCGGGCTGGCTTGACTGGATGCGCTACCTGTTGTGGCCAATATTCGTGCTGACCGCAGTACTGCTGGTGTTCTACACCTTTTCCCTGGTGACCAACCTGATTGCCGCGCCCTTCAATGGCCTGCTGGCCGAGGCCGTGGAACGCCACCTCACCGGCGCCCCGCTGGAGGACACCGGCGGCTGGCAGGCACTTCTCAGGGACATCGTCCCGAGCCTGCTGTCTGAGTTGCGCAAACTGCTCTATTTCCTGCTGCGCGCCCTGCCGCTGGGGCTGCTGTTCCTGATCCCGGCCGTCAACCTGGCCGCGCCGTTCCTGTGGGTGCTTTTCAGCGCCTGGATGCTCGCCATCGAATACGCCGACTACCCGATGGGCAACCATTCAATGCGTTTCGCCGAGCAACGCAAGCGCCTGCGCAGCCGCAGGCTGCTCGCCTACGGCTTTGGCGGCGGCTCGTTGCTGATGACCATGATCCCGGTGGTGAACTTCTTCGCCATGACGGCCTCGGTGGCCGGTGCCACGGCAATGTGGGTGGGAGAATTCAGGGAAAGTACCTAGCCTTGTACGACAGGTATTGAAATATAAAAAACCATTCACCGCGGAGACGCGGAGGGCGCAAAGAAAAGAAAAAAAGAAAATTATTGTAAAAACACCGATCCGGTGAATGATTAACATGCGCATAGTGCATTTCCCAAAAATCCTACCATCTACTTCTCAATCACAATACCCGTAGGCGCAGCCGAGCAACACAGCATCAATCGGGGGAAGCGAGTAGCCTGTTTGAGTAATCGCGCCGTTTGCGATTGCGAGTTCGACGAGCACCGATTGATGCGAGAAGCGCAGGAAATTCTTCCTGCGGAGAATTTACAAGAATGGTGCGATCAAGCCTCCGGGCGCCTTTTCTTTTCGTCTCCTTTCTTTGGGTGGCGGGCGCGGAAGCCCGCGTCAGAAATAGTTACTTCAGATACTCCCGCAGCCGCCGCACGCCCTCCTGCAATTTCTCCAGCGAGGTGGTGTAGGCGAAGCGCACATGCCGTTCCGGTTGGTGGGTGCCGAAGTCGATGCCCGGTGTGATCGCCACGCCCGCCTCCTCCAGCAGTTGTTTGGAGAAGCGATAGCTGTCGTCGGTGAAGCGGCTGCAATCGGCATACAGGTAGAAGGCGCCCTCCGGCGTCACCGGGATATCGAATCCGAGCTCACGCAGCGCGGGCAGCAGGTAATCACGGCGTTGCCGGAACACCTCCCGGCGCTGTTCCAGTATGGCGATGTTATCGGCTTCGAAGGCACTCAGCGCCGCGTATTGCGCCAGGGTAGGCGCCGCCAGGAACAGGTTCTGTGCCAGCTTGTCGATATCCGCCACATAGTCCTGAGGCGCGACCAGCCAGCCCAGGCGCCAGCCGGTCATGCCGAAGTATTTTGAAAAACTGTTGACCACGAAGATGGCGTCGGACACCGATAGCGCCGTGCTTGCCGGGGCCGCGTAGGTCAGGCCGTGGTAGATCTCGTCCACCACCAGGCTGCCGTTGCGCGCCATCACCACCTCGTACAGCTCGCTGAGCGCCTGCTGCGTCAGCAGCGTCCCGGTCGGGTTGGCGGGTGATGCCACCAGCAAGGCACTGGTACGTGGCGTCCACACCGCATCGACCTGCGCGGGGCCGGGCTGATAGTCCGTGGAGGCGTCGACCGGCAGGCCCTGCGGCTCGCCGTTCAAGAGATAGACAAAATTGCGATTGCAGGGATAGCCGGGATCGGCCATCAACACCGTGTCACCCGGATTGACCAGCACCGCCATCACCAGTTGCAGGGCCGCCGAGGCGCCAGGCGTGATGATGATGCGCCGGGTGGCAACATCGACCCCGTAACGCTCGCGGTAGAACACCGAGATCCGCTCGCGCAATGCCGCTAACCCGACGGCGGGGGTGTAGTGCGTGTGCCCTTCCGTCAGTGCCCTGATACCGGCATCGATGACCGGCTGCGGCGTGACATAGTCCGGTTCGCCGATTTCCATGTGGATAATGGAACGCCCCGCGGCCTCCAGTTCACGCGCACGTGCAAGCAAGGCCATGACATGGAACGGCTGGATGGCATTCATGCGCTCGGCACGTTGCGTCATGGCGGCAAGCCCTCAGTCCCGTTGCGCACGCTCGCGCCGTTCGCGGCAGTGTGCGTACAGCCGCTGCAGGTAGGCCGTGTCCACCAGCCCGCCCGGATCCTGGTCCCCCTCGATCAGGCGGCAGGGATTGCCGGGTTCGCCAAGCTGGTCCAGCACCACGGCCGCACCGCTGAAATCATGGTCGGCGGTAAAACGGTTCAGGGTAATCAGGGTGTCGACACCGGCGGACAGGGCTGACCTGAGCCCGTTCACCGAGTCCTCGAAGGCCAGGCACTCGGCGGCCGCCAGTCCAGTCTGCTGTAATGCATAGTGGTAGATGTCCGGCGCCGGCTTCTTGTGCGCCACCACGTCACCCGCCGCGATCACATCGAACCAGCCGCTGGTGTCCGCCGCAAAGCTGTGTGTCAGCAGGCTGGTGACATTCGCGGGCGTGGTCGTGGTGACGATCGCCAGGCGCAACCCGCCGGTGCGCGCCTCTTGCATCAGGCGTTCGACCCCCGGACGCAGCGGGACATGGCCCCTGGCCAGCATCCCCACATAGTGCTCCGTCTTGTCACGGTGCAGCCCGGCGATAAATCCGTCGAGGTCAGCGGGACGCTCGAAATCCGGCCGGTAGCGGTCGAGGTAGTGACGGATCCGCTCCCGCCCGCCGGTGACCTCCAGCAGTTGGTGGTACAGTGCCCGCTCCCAGCACCAGTCGAGACCAGCCGCCGAGAAGGCGGCATTGAATGCGCTGCGGTGGATCTCCTCGGTATCGGCCAGGGTCCCGTCCACATCGAACAGCAGGGCCTTCAGGCAGGACACGGTTGTTTGACCTCATGCATGGTGAATCTCTCCGGACCGGGCGCAGCCGACTCCCCCAATCCTGGTCAGCCGCGGTGAAAGCCATGATTTTACTGCTGAAACGGTTCTTGACTAATGCCAAAAGAGGCGTATAAATAACGCCCCTGAATTGGCAAGCCTACACATAACAACAATCTGCCAGCGAACTTGAATTTTTTAATTCCTTGATTGGAAACAGTTTATCAAATGATCTGTTTCTGGAGATAGTGTACATGGCTGTCAAAAAGAAATCAGCGAAACCCAAGACCACGGCGAAAAAGAAAACCACCACGAAAAAGAAGACCGTCAGCCGCAAGGCCCCGGTAAAGAAGAAGACCCCGGCCCGCAAGACGGTGAAGAAGGCCACCCCCAAGAAAAAGGCCGCGCCCAAGAAAAAGGCTGCCCCCAGGAAAAAAGCCGCCGTGAAGAAGGCCGCCCCCAGGAAAAAGGCCGCCGTGAAGAAGGTCGCCCCCCGGAAAAAGACCGCTGCCAGAATAACCCCGTCGCAGGCCGGATCGCAGGTCGGGCCGGTACCCGGCATCGCCCCCTACAAGGAAAAGAAGGGCGAGGAGTACATGAACGATAGCCATGTCAAGCACTTCAGAAACATCCTGTTGACCTGGAAAAAGGAACTGATGGAAGAAGTCGACCGCACGGTGCATCACATGCAGGATGACGCAGCCAATTTCCCGGACCCCAACGACCGTGCGACCCAGGAATCCGAGTTCAGCATGGAGTTGCGGGCCCGTGACCGCGAACGCAAGCTGATCAAGAAGATCGACGAGTCGATGCAGAACCTGGAAAACAGCGAATATGGCTACTGCGAGGCCTGCGGTGTCGAGATCGGTGTCAAACGTCTCGAGGCGCGGCCGACTGCCACCTTGTGTATCGACTGCAAGATACTCGATGAAATCAAGGAAAAACAGATGAGCTGAACGGCGTTGAATGCTTGACTGACAACAAGGCCGGCACATGCCGGCCTTGTTGTTTTATAGTTCCCAGATATGCCAGCCGACGAACTCTCCCGTACACCCTATCGTGGCCGCTTCGCACCCTCACCGACGGGTCCCCTGCACTTCGGCTCGCTGGTAGCGGCCGTCGGCAGCTACCTCGACGCCCGCGCGCATAACGGGGAATGGCTGGTGCGCATCGAGGACATCGATCCGCCACGCGAGGTCAGCGGGGCCGCGGACGATATCCTGAGGACCCTGGACGCCTTCGGCCTGGAATGGGATGGATCGGTGGTGTACCAGAGCCTGCGCAGTGAGCACTACACCTCCGCCCTCGACCGGCTGCGTCGATACGGCTACCTGTACGGCTGCGCCTGCACACGCAGGGAGATCGCCGACAGCACGCTCAAGCACGGGACCGCGGGTGTCTACCCGGGCACCTGTCGTAATGGCATCCTGCCGGGACGCACACCACGTTCCCTGCGCGTGCGCGTCGAACCCGGGTCGACCGGCCTGAATGACCGGCTGCAGGGAAGCACCCGGCAGTCACTCAGTGAGGAGGTCGGTGATTTCATCGTACTGCGCGCCGATAGTCTCATTGCCTATCAACTGGCGGTGGTGGTGGATGATGCCGAGCAGGAGATGACGCATATCGTGCGCGGGGTCGACCTGCTGGAGTCGACACCCCGGCAGATCTACCTGCAGCAACTGCTGGAGCTCCCGACACCGGCCTATCTACACCTGCCGGTTGCCGTCACCAGCACAGGCGATAAACTCAGCAAGCAAACCTGTGCCCGCCCTATCGGCCGCGACCGCAGGACTGCCGTCCTGCTGGACGTACTGCGCTTTCTGCACCAGGAACTGCCGGACTCGCCCGGGGACGCCCGCATTGATGAACTCCGGGACTGGGCCATCGAACACTGGGACGTCAGCAACATCCCGGCACACCGTGCCCTGCCCTCACCCCTGGGATATTCCGGAGCTGAAGCAAGACCTTGACGGGGATGCCGTCAAGAATGATATCGCACCCCAGGGGCGAATATATATAATGACTGGTCTGACGAGCGCCCGCAGCGGGCGGGACAATAACCGGAGAAAACACCATGCCCGAGAGCAAGATCTATGACATCCCCGCATCCTTCGCCGACGATGCCTACATGGATGACGCCCGTTACCATGCAATGTACAAGCGCTCGATTGAAGACCCGTCCGGGTTCTGGGCCGAACAGGCATGGTCGTTCCTGAGCTGGGACAAGCACTGGGACACGGTGCTGGACTGGGACTTCAGCGAAGGGCATATACGCTGGTTCGAAGGCGGCAAGCTCAATGCCTGTTACAACTGCGTGGACCGTCACCTGGAAAACCGCAGCGAGCAGACCGCGCTGATCTGGGAAGGCGACGATCCCGCCGATGACGCCCATATCACCTACCAGGAACTCTATGAGCAAGTCTGTCTGCTGGCCAATGTCCTGAAATCCCGTGGCATCCGGAAAGGCGACCGCGTCTGCATCTATATGCCGATGATCCCGGAAGCGGTGTACGCCATGCTGGCGTGCGCCCGCATCGGCGCGGTCCACTCGGTCGTGTTCGGTGGCTTCTCTCCGGAATCCCTCAAGGACCGCATCCTGGACTCCGATTGCCACATGGTGATTACGGCCGACGAGGGTGTGCGCGGCAGCAAGCATGTCCCGCTGAAGGCGAATGTGGACAAGGCGCTGGAGTTCTGCCCCAATTTCCACACCGTGCTGACCGTCAAACAGACCCGCGCCGACATCAACTGGGTTGAAGGGCGCGATGTCTGGTATCACAGCGCCGTCATGGACGCCCCGGCGGAATGTCCGGCAGTGCCCATGGATGCGGAAGACCCCCTGTTCATCCTCTACACCTCGGGTTCGACCGGCAAACCCAAGGGTGTGCTGCATACCACCGGCGGGTACCTGCTGTACGCCGCGATCACCCACAAGTATGTCTTCGACTATCACGATGGCGATATCTTCTGGTGTACGGCGGACGTCGGCTGGGTCACCGGTCATTCCTATATCGTCTATGGTCCCCTGGCCAATGGCGCGACCTCGCTGGTCTTCGAGGGCGTTCCGACCTACCCGGACGCCTCACGCTTCTGGCAGGTGTGCGACAAACACCAGGTCAACATTTTCTACACGGCGCCCACGGCCCTGCGCGCACTGATGCGCGAGGGCGAGGAACCGGTGAAGCAAACTTCGCGCAAGAGCCTGCGCCTGCTGGGTACCGTGGGCGAACCCATCAACCCGGAGGCCTGGGAGTGGTATTACAACGTCGTCGGCGAGGGCCATTGCCCGATCGTCGACACCTGGTGGCAGACCGAGACCGGCGGTCACATGATCACCCCCCTGCCCGGTGCCACAAAGCTGAAACCCGGGTCGGCCACGCGGCCGTTCTTTGGCGTGGCGCCCGCCATTGTCGATGCCGAGGGCAAGGTGCTCGAGGGCGCAGTGGAAGGCAACCTGGTGATCACACGGCCCTGGCCGGGCATGATGCGTACGGTGTACGGCGACCATCAGCGTTTTATCGACACCTATTTCAGCACCTATCCGGGGACGTATTTCACCGGGGACGGCGCCCGCCGCGACGCGGACGGTTACTACTGGATCACGGGCCGCGTGGATGACGTACTGAATATCTCCGGCCACCGCCTGGGAACGGCCGAACTGGAAAGCGCACTGGTCCTGCATGATGCCGTGGCCGAAGCCGCCATTGTCGGTTACCCGCATGACATCAAGGGCCAGGGCATCTATGCGTATGTCACGCTCGTCAATAACGTGGATCCCAGCGACGCACTGCGCCAGGAGCTGGTCAAGCTGGTTCGCAGCGAGATCGGGCCGATCGCTACGCCAGATGTCATCCAGTGGGCCCCGGGGCTACCCAAGACCCGATCCGGCAAGATCATGCGCAGGATCCTGCGCAAGATCGCAGCAAATGACATGGACAACTTGGGTGACACCACCACACTCGCGGACCCCTCTGTCGTCGACGACCTGATCGAGAACCGCACCTCGGCCTGACCGCCAGATGCCGGGCCATAGCCGGACCGCGGATGATCACCCGCAGTGACTTCCGCCCGGCCTGGTGGCTGCCCGGTGCGCACCTGCAGACGCTTTATCCCACACTCTGCCGGCGCAGGGCACACCCGCAACTGCAGCGTGAACGGCTCGAACTGGCCGACGGGGACTACATCGACCTGGACTGGGCCGAAGGCAATGGTGGGCCGATTGTCCTGGTGCTCCATGGCCTGGGGGGTTCGCTGGCATCACACTATACCGGTGGCATACTCGGTGCTCTGAAAACCGCAGGATTCCACGCGGCATTGATGTACTTTCGCGGCTGCAGCGGCAAGCCGAACCGCCTGGCACGCAGTTACCATTCCGGAGACACCGCGGACCTGCAGGCCGTCCTCGAGCATATCCGCCAGCGTCACCCGGCCACCCCGCTGGCGGTGGTCGGCTATTCACTGGGCGGGAATGTCCTGCTGAAATGGCTGGGTGAACAGGGCGAGGCGGCCCCGCTGACAACTGCGGTGGCGGTCTCGGTGCCTTTTGAACTGGACAGTGCCGCGCGGCGCCTGGAACAGGGCCTGTCACAACTCTACCAGAACCATCTGCTGGGCAAATTGCGCCGCGCTGTATGGCTGAAGGCACGCATCCACCCGCCCCCGGTATCCGTGGAGAAGCTACCCCGGCTGACAACCTTCCGGCAGTTCGATGACGCAGTCACCGCACCGCTTCACGGTTTCACGGGTGTCGATGATTACTACAGCCGTTCCAGCAGCCGTCAGTACCTGGACCGGATTGCCGTCCCCACGCTTATCCTGCAGGCACAGGATGATCCCTTCCTGCCCGCCAGCGCCATTCCCGTGGATGCGGATCTGAGTAAGGCGGTGACACTGGAATTGTCACCCCGCGGCGGCCATGTTGGCTTTATTACCGGACGCATCCCGTTTGCCGCCGATTACTGGCTGGAGGGACGTATCTGCCGGTACCTGCAAGAACGCCACACCACGCCACCGCCTGGATCCGGGTGAATACCCTGAAGTATACCGCAACTATTTGTATTTGTTGGTGTTTATAGAACCCACCGGACACATAAAAAGGGGCCTGGCGGTAGCTTGGCAGGACCGGTCAACCCGGCCACCATTCAGCCCTTGCTGAGGATGATCGGGAACAGCTTGGTGTTTTCCAGGTTGATGCGCTCGTCCACCAGACGGAAGATCTCCCGGGTCTCATCCAGGAAGCTATCGTTGGCCTCGCGATCACCGGCGATCGATCCCGCGGTGTGGCACCAGCGTTTGAGGTAGGTGGCCAGGATCTTCTTGAGCGCGTGCGTGTTGTTGATGAACTGGTCGGCGACTTCATTGACGCTCTTGTCGCGATGATTGAGCAGTTCGGCATAGACCGCCCTGTCCTCGTGCACCAGGTGGGTCCAGATCTTGTCCCGGAAGCTGGACAACAGTTCACAGAACACGGGGTTGTCACGCAGGTCGCCATTATCCACCAGTATGTTCAGGATCGAGCAGAGCTGCACGATCTCCTGGTTCTCTTTACTGAATTCTGCAACATTCACCATCTACTGCTCTCCCGAATATTCATTCATCAGCTGCGCCCCTCTGCCCCAAACCACCCGACACAGGGAAAAACATACCCGTATAGCCCCGCATCCTCAAGTCTTGGCCGGGGTCTGACCCTGAGGCGGCACAATAAAAAAGGGGCCAGAGGCCCCTTTGAGTACGATCATAAACCGCGGGCTAGTCTTGCCCGACCGCCTTCATACTAAGGCGGATGCGACCCTGCTTGTCGACCTCGAGGACCTTTACCTTGACCTGGTCACCCTCGGAGAGCTTGTCGCTGACATTCTGGACACGCTCCTCGCTGATCTGTGATATGTGCACCAGCCCATCCTTGCCCGGCAGGATGGTCACGAAGGCACCGAAGTCCATCAGCTTGGCAACCCGGCCCTCATAAATCGTGCCCACCTCTACATCGGCGGTGATCAGCTCGATGCGCTTGCGCGCCTCGTTGCCGGCATCGAAATCAACCGAGGCGATCTTGACGTTGCCGGCATCGTCGATGTCGATGCTGGCACCGGTCTCTTCGGTGATCGAACGGATGGTCGCGCCACCTTTGCCGATGACGTCGCGGATCTTGTCCGGGTTGATCTTAATGGTGATATAGCGCGGCGCGTATGCGGAGACTTCCTCTCGCGGTGCCTCGATGACCTTGTTCATTTCACCCAGGATATGCATGCGGCCGGCATTGGCCTGTGCCAGCGCCTTCTCCATGATCTCGCGGGTGATACCCTGGATCTTGATATCCATCTGCAGGGCGGTCACGCCGGTGCCGGTACCGGCCACCTTGAAGTCCATGTCGCCGAGGTGGTCCTCGTCACCGAGGATGTCGGTCAGCACGGCATAGTCGCCGCCTTCTTTTATGAGCCCCATGGCGACACCGGCGACCGGTGAGCTGATGGGGACGCCGGCATCCATCATGGACAGGCTGCTGCCGCAGACGCTGGCCATGGAGCTGGAGCCGTTGGACTCGGTGATCTCGGAGACCACGCGAATGGTATACGGAAAGTCTTCCTGCTGCGGCATCACTGCGCTGACGCCGCGTTTGGCCAGCTTGCCGTGGCCTACCTCGCGCCGCTTGGTGCCACCCATACGGCCCGTCTCACCGACACAGTAAGGCGGGAAATTGTAGTGCAGCATGAACTGTTCCCGGGTGGTGCCGGACAGCGCGTCGACCAGCTGAGCATCACGTTCGGTACCGAGCGTAGTCACCACCAGTGCCTGGGTCTCACCGCGCGTGAACAGGGCGGAGCCATGGGCGCGCGGCAATACGCCGGTACGGATGGTGATTGGACGCACGGTGCTGGTGTCACGCCCGTCGATGCGTGCCTCGCCGGCGAGAATGCGGCCACGCACGATTTTCTTTTCGAGCTTGCCGATGGCACCCTTGACATCGGCGCTGCTGAAGCCGCCGTCGGTTTCGTCGCCGGCGACCTTGTCAACGATTTCCTGACGAACCTTGCTCAGCAGCGTGTAGCGGTCCTGTTTGTCGGCCACCTTGTAGGCCGCGGTGATTGCCTCGGCGCCCTCGCTCTCGACGGCTATACGCAGCGCTGCGTTCTCTTCCGGTGCGCTCCACTCCAGGGCCGGTGTGTTCACCTCGGCTGCCAGTTCACGAATGGCCTTGATCACGGCCTGTTGCTGTTCGTGGCCAAACACCACGGAACCCAGCATAACTTCTTCAGAGAGTTCCTTCGCCTCGGATTCCACCATCAATACGGCATTCTCGGTACCGGAAACCACCAGGTCGAGTTGCGATACCGCCATCTGGTCGGCTGTCGGGTTGAGCACGTATGCGCCATCGACGTAGCCGACGCGGGCCGCACCGACGGGACCGCTGAAGGGCAGGCCGGAGATGGACATTGCAGCAGAGGCACCGATCAGGGCGGGGATATCCGGGTTGATCTGGGGATCGTAGGAAATGACCGTAAGGATGACCTGTACTTCGTTGGTGAATCCCTTCGGAAACAGCGGACGCAGCGGGCGGTCAACCAGGCGGCACAACAGCGTTTCCGCTTCGCTCGGGCGGCCCTCACGGCGGAAGAAGTTGCCCGGGATCTGTCCGGCCGCGTAACCCTTCTCCTGGTAATCGACGGTCATGGGGAAAAAGTCACGACCCTCCATGGGCTCTTTCGCACCAACAACGGTTGCCAGCACGGAGGTCTCACCCATACTGACAATGACGGCACTGCACTGACGCGCAATTTCTCCGGTTTCTAGCGTGACGGTCTGATCACCGTATTGAAAGGACTTTTTGATTGCGCTCACGGGCGTTTCCTTAACTCTTGATAAGGTGGTGCTGGAAACCAGCGGAATTAGGTTTGATCGGGTTTACTAGCGGCGCAGTCCCAGACGACCAATCAGGTCCTGGTAACGCTTGCTGTCTTTTCCCTTCAGGTAATCAAGCAGCTTGCGGCGCGTGTTGATCATGCGCAGCAGACCCTGACGGGAATGGTGGTCACCCTTGTGCTTGGCAAAATGACCCGTCAAATCCTGGATGTTGGCAGTTAACAGGGCTACCTGTACTTCGGGTGAACCGGTATCAGTACCACCGCGCTGGTATTCCTTGACGACCTGCCCTTTCTGTTCGGCACTCAAAGCCATGTATCGACTCCCAAAATCACTTCTAATTTGGCAAGCCGCGTATTCTAACCGGCACACCTGTCAGCCACAAGCTACCCAAATGGGGATATCAGCTCACATTCAACAGCCGGCGCGGCGCCACCCGGCCGTCATCGAGGATCTCCCCGACGCCCAGAAAGCGTTTGTCGCCCAGGTAGAGCCGCACCCAGCCGGCGGTGGGGGCATGCGGCACCAGCACCGGCTGCCCCTGACGCAGGTAGAAGGCGGCATCGCCGCTCAGGCGCACATCAGGCCACTGGGTCAGGCCACTCTCCATCGGCAGCAGCAGCGCATCCAGCGCCGCCTCGCCACCCTCGGCCAGCAGGTGTTCGAGCCTGGCGAGCGTCACCATGGCAGTGTCGTCGTAGGGGCCGACACCCAGGCGGCGCAGGTCCGCGACATGGGCACCGCAGCCCAGTAGTTCGCCGATATCCTCCACCAGGGTGCGCACATAGGTGCCCTTGGAGCAGAGCACCCTGATTTCCACCCGGGGCGGGTCGAAGTTGAGCATATCGATTGAATGGATGGTGATGCGGCGCGGCTCGCGTTCCACCTCGACCCCCTGGCGGGCCAGCTTGTAGAGGCGTTGCCCCTGGTGCTTGACGGCAGAGTACATCGGGGGGATCTGCTCGATCTCGCCCAGGAACCCCTCCATGGTTGCGCGGAACTGCTTCTCGGTCACCGTAACGGGACGCTGCTCCAGCAATTCGCCCTCGGCATCACCCGTGCTGGTGCGCTCCCCGAGCTTGCAGTCGACCCAGTATTGCTTGTCGGCATCAAGCAGGTAGCCGGACACCTTGGTGGCCTCTCCCAGGCAGATCGGCAACAGGCCACTGGCCAGCGGGTCCAGGCTGCCGGTGTGGCCCGCCTTGCGTGCCCGGAACAGTTTCTTGACCTTCTGGAGGGCCGCATTCGAGGTAATCCCGGAAGGCTTGTCCAGCAGCAGAATACCATTCACGAGCCGCTGGTTACTGTGTCGTCGACCCATTGGTGCTGATTACCTCGTTGTGGCAGCCCGGACAGGGCTACTCGTTGTTGTCCTTGGCCGGGGATCCGGACACGGCCGCGTTGATCAGTGCGTCCATGCGCGCACCCTCTTCGATCGACTGATCGAAATAAAAACGCAGCCGGGGTACCGCCCGGATACGCATCTGCCGGCCAAGCCTGCGTCGCAGAAAACCGGCTGCGTTGTTCAGTACCCTGAGCGATGCCGTCACCGCCGCCTCATCACCCAGCACGGAGACATATACCTTGGCGTGCGCCAGGTCGCGCGACACCGTCACCCCGGAGATGCTGACCATGCCCAGGCGGGGATCCTTGATCTCCGCATGCACCAGGCCCGCCAGCTCCCGCTGGATCTGTTCACCGACGCGACGCGTCCTGGGAAATTCTCTGGGCATTGAATTGAGGTGAATGTAGCTAGGCAGGCTGTTCGGGGACAGACTCCCGTTTTTTCCTGTAACGGGGGAAACGGGGTCTGTCCCCGGTATCGCCCCTGTCTACAACTGCCTGGCGACCTCGAACCGTTCGAAGACCTCGATCTGGTCACCGGCCTTGACGCTGTAATTCTTCACGCCGATACCGCATTCGGTGCCGGCCTTGACCTCGTTGACGTCGTCCTTGAAGCGGCGCAGCGATTCAAGCTCGCCCTCGAAGATGACCACATTGTCACGCAGGACCCTGATCGGGGCACTGCGGCGCACCACGCCTTCCATCACGATGCAACCCGCGATATCGCCCAGCTTGCGTGAACGGAACACCTCCTTGACCTCGGCAAGCCCGATGATTTCCTCCTTGACCTCGGGCGACAGCATGCCGCTGACCGCGTTTTTCACGTCATCGATGGCATCGTAGATCACGCTGTAATACTTGAGGTCAACGTCATTTTCCTCGACCAGGCGCCGGGCCGAGGCATCGGCCCGCACATTGAAACCAATGATGATGGCATTCGAGGCCACCGCCAGGTTGACATCGGACTCATTGATACCGCCGACACCGCTAGACACCACCTTGACCTTCACTTCACGCTCGTCCAGGGCGATATTGACCAGGGCATCACTCAGGGCCTCGGCACTGCCCTGCACATCGGCCTTGAGCACGATATTCAGGCTCGATGTCTGGCCTTCGCCCACCTGCGAGAACACGTCTTCCAGCCGCGCCTGTTGTTGCTTGGCCAGGCGCTGGTCACGGGATTTCTCATGGCGCCGCATGGCAAGCTCACGGGCCTTGCGTTCATCGGATACCACATTCACCTCGACACCGGCATTGGGCACCGCCGACAGGCCCAGCACCAGGGCCGGCATCGACGGGCCGGCCGCGTCGATCTGCTTGCCGTTCTCGTCGAACATGGCACGCACCCGCCCGTATTCCTCACCGGTCAGAATCAGGTCGCCGCGGTGCAGTACGCCATTCTGCACCAGGATGGTGGCCACGGCGCCACGACCCTTGTCGAGGCTCGATTCCACCACGATGCCGGTGGCCGGACAGTCCTTGACGGCTGTCAGTTCCAGAATCTCGGACTGCAGCAGCACGGCATCGAGAAGGTCATCGATGCCCTCACCGGTCTTGGCAGAGACCGGCACGAACATGGTGTCACCCCCCCAGTCCTCGGGGATGACTTCGAGGGCGGCCAGCTCGTTCTTGACACGCTCCGGGTCGGCCTCCGGTTTGTCGATCTTGTTGATCGCCACCACCACGGGTACCCCGGCCGCCCTGGCATGCTGGACGGCCTCCTGGGTCTGCGGTTTCACACCGTCATCAGCGGCCACCACCAGGATCACGATATCCGTGACCTGGGCACCCCGCGCGCGCATGGCGGTAAAGGCCGCGTGGCCCGGGGTGTCGAGGAAGCTGACCATTCCCTTGGGCGTGTCGACGTGATAGGCACCGATATGCTGGGTGATGCCGCCGGCCTCGCCTTCGGCCACCCGGGTGGTGCGGATATAGTCCAGCAACGAGGTCTTGCCATGATCGACGTGGCCCATGATGGTGACCACCGGGGGACGTGGCACTTTTTCGCCGGAGATTTCCCTGACCTGTTGCTCGAGCTCCGCCTCCAGGGTATCGGTTTGCAGCGGCTTGGCGATGTGGCCCATCTCCTCGACCACCAGGATTGCCGTGTCCTGGTCGAGCACCTGGTTGATGGTGGCCATGACCCCCATCTTCATGATCGCCTTGATGACCTCGGCCGCCTTCACAGACATCTTCTGGGCCAGTTCGGATACCACGATACTCTCCGGCACCTCGACCTGACGCACGACCGGGGCCGTGGGCCGCGCAAAACCATGCTCCCCTGTCGAGGTGATGGTGACCCGCCTGGAGGCTCTCGGCTTCTTCTTGCGCCGCCCGCTCTTGTCAGCGGCGACATGCAGCTCCTGGCGGCCATAACGCGTATGTTTACCGGCATCCTCCTTGTGCTTGGTCTTTCGGTCGGCCTCAGTCCGTTTCTTCTGGCGGTCTTCTTCACGCGCGCGGGCCTCTGACGTCAGCGACTGCTGCTTGGCAGCCTCCGCGGCCTTGAGTTTTTCCTCTTGCTCGGCCTTGAGCCGGGATTCCTCCTCGGCACGCTTTTCATCCTCGCGCCGGATGGCCTCTTCCTTTTCCTTGCGGATGGCATCGAGGCGGGCCTGTTCTTCCGCCTCGATGCGCGCCTTCTCGGCGGCCTCCTGTTCCTGGCGATCCTTTTCCTCGGCGATCAGGTCGGCGCGTTTTACATAGGTGCGTTTCTTGCGCACCTCGACAGTCACGATCTTCTTTTCGGTGCGTGTACCACGCAGGGTGCCGCGCGCCCCGGGGGTACGTGCGGCGGGCACGCTGGTCTGCAGCTCACTCAGGGACTTGCGTTTCAGGGTGATCTTCTTCGGGGCCGCGCCGGAGGCAGTGCCGCGCTTGCCGTGACTTTCCCTGAGGAAATCAAGCAACTGGGCCTTTTCGCTCTCGGAGATAGTGGCGTTCTCATCGCTGATCTCCATGCCCGCCTCGCCCAGCTGGGCCAGCAGGCGATCGGCAGGCACCCCGACAACATCGGCGAACTGCTTTACTGTGACGTTTGTCATACCCTGTCTGCTCCTGTCAGTCCTGAGCCTCTTCCGCAAACCACGGCGCCCGAGCCGTCATGATCAGGCTGCCGGCACGTTCCTCGTCGAGGCCATCGATCACCATGAGGTCATCGACGGCCTGTTCCGCCAGGTCCTCCATGCTGAGGATATCCCGGCTGGCGAGCTGATAGGCCAGTTCACGGTCCATACCCTCCATCTCCAGCAGGTCCTGGGCCGGCTCCTTGTCACCAATCTTTTCCTCGTTGATGATGGCCTGGGTCAGCAGCACATCGCGTGCCCGGCCACGCAACTCGTCGACGATCTCTTCTTCGAACTCCTCGATCTCCAGCAGCTCGCTCTTGGGGACATAAACGATCTCCTCGATGGTCGAATAGCCCTCCTGCACCAGGATGGCGGCGATCTCCTCGTCCACATCGAGCTGCTCCTTGAACAGGACCTGTAGCTCGCGGGCCTCGACCTCGCTTTTTTCCTCGGCCTGTGATTCATCCATAACATTGAGTTCCCAGCCGGTCAGCTGGCTGGCCAGGCGCACGTTCTGCCCGCCGCGGCCGATCGCCTGGGAAAGCAGCTCCTCGCTCACCGCGATGTCCATGGTGTGGGTTTCCTCGTCGACCACGATCGAGGCCACTTCGGCCGGAGACATCGCGTTGATGACAAACTGCGCGGGATTCTCGTCCCAGAGAATGATATCGACGCGTTCACCGGACAGCTCGGTGGAAACGGTCTGTACCCGGGAGCCGCGCATGCCGACACAGGCACCCACCGGGTCGATGCGCGGATCATTGCTCTTGACGGCGATCTTGGCGCGCAGCCCGGGATCGCGGGCCGCGCCCAGGATCTCGATCAGGCCCTGGCCGACCTCGGGCACTTCCAGCTTGAACAGTTCGATCAGGAACTGGGGGGCCACCCGGCTGACAAACAGCTGTGGGCCACGCTGCTCGGAACTGACCTCACGCAGGTAGCCACGCAGGCGGTCACCGGGGCGTACGGCCTCGCGCGGGATCATTTCCTCACGCAGGATGATGGCCTCGGCATTACTGCCCAGATCGAGATAGACGTTGCCACGCTCGACGCGCTTGACGACACCGGTGACCAGGTCACCCACGCGATCCTTGTAGGCCTCCACCACCTGCGCGCGCTCGGCCTCGCGCACCTTCTGCACGATGACCTGTTTTGCCGTCTGGGCACCGATACGACCGAAGTCGACCGACTCCATGGGCTCCTCGACAAAGTCACCGTGATTGAGATCCGGATCCCGCTGGCGTGCCTCTGTCAGGGTAATCTGGCGTTCCGGGTACTCGTAGATCAGCACGTCTTCTCCGTCTTCGCCTTCTTCGCCTTCTTCGCCTTCTTCCCCGGCTTCATCAGGCACCCGTGTCTCATCGATGACCTGCCAGCGCCGGAAGGTCTCGTAGGCGCCGGTCTGCCGGTCAATGGCGACGCGTGCATCGATCTCCCCGCCGTGCCGCTTGCGGGTGGCGGTTGCCAATGCAGCCTCGATTGCCTGGAAAATGATCTCCTTGTCGATACCCTTTTCATTGGATACCACATCCACCACCAGCAAGATCTCTTTATCCATTCCTTTTAAACCTCCGAATACGACTTTCAGTATTCCGGCACCAAACGCGCCTGTTCAATCTGATCGAATGGCATGCTGACCTCG
>CAMYJI010000008.1:80468-81084 GCA_947258545.1 uncultured Ectothiorhodospiraceae bacterium | reverse complement strand
CATTGCGGACGACGATACACTCCGCGGCCTGATCAACGCCAAGGTCCTGTCGAAGGATGCCAACAGTATCCTGAAAGGGGCGCATAAGGCCGTACGGCATACCGCCAAGAAGATCAAGGCATTCCGCAACTGGATCACCTGGTTGTTTGCCTTTGGCCTGGTGGGACTGGGCATGCAAATCACCGTCGGGTCGATGCGCCAGGCTGGTGGCCAACCAGCGGTTATCGGTGGCATCGTGGGATTCGTAAAGGCAGCGGCATCATTAGTCGTAGTCATGATGCTAATCAGCGAAACAGTGTAAAGCGAGGTAAAGAGAAATGAATGAACAAGAAGCGAAATTCGACCGCGGATCGGCATTGTCCATATTCGGCAGTGACCGCAGGGAAGACTTCATGGCTCTGGTATTTGCGCTCGCCATTGCATTTGGAGTTTATGTAACCCACTGAAGCTGCCTTTAAGGAGCATTGAAGTTATCAGCAAACACAAACGCCGGTGTTCGCGACTGGGGAACACCGGTGTTTCTTTCAGGTGAAACAATGCTAGCGGTAGACAACGTACTGCTCGCCAGCCACGGCACCGAGGGCGCCATGGCGGCCGAACAGATGGCCTTGAGAAT
>CAMYJI010000008.1:0-80325 GCA_947258545.1 uncultured Ectothiorhodospiraceae bacterium | reverse complement strand
CAATACGCCACTCACGGTTAGCGCACTGAACGAATTCTGTACCGATATCGAGAGGCTGTTCCGCATAAACCCCATGCTCGAATTCGAGCTCTGGGATTCCAGGGATGAAAATCACTTCACCTTTAGCGGGCGCAATATCAGCCAGGAACAGCCCTTCGATTTCCAATTCGAGCTGTCAGTCAGCAAGCTGGACGATGGCATTCGCATCGACTATGACAAGGGCATCAAATCCAGCACCACCTTCACGATCGAACCCGCCCCGCAAGGCTCCAAACTGACGATTACCGACTGTTATGAGAGGTTGCTCCCCGAGGAAAGAGGCACCCACATACACGAGGTCGACAAAAGCCTGGTGCTCTGGGCCCAGTATCTGCAACAGTACCTGGTCAACTGGCAGCGCTGGTCCCGCTTCCGCTTATGGCGCTGGTACATGCGTCGTGTCTGGCAACCGATGAAGCCTGCTGGACGCCGTATTACCTATATGCTTCTCTGGATTAGTGCGGCGGAAATCGCCTTGATCGCCCTGGGTGTTACCATCTATTTTGTCGAATACGCTTAATTCATTCCCGTATCGCGACACAGGACGGAGTTTCTGGCTTTGGCAATTCCGCGTAAAGAAATTCTTCCCGGGATTCACCTGTATATTCTTCATCAACGGCAGGATCACCCCGGCTATACCCTCGACCATCATGTCTGGCTGGCGCCATCGCCAGCGGGTGATGTGAAGCCGGGCCAGATTCATATCAGCCGACCGGAAAACCGGCGCAGGAACGAGATGTGTTGGCTGCAGCTCCGGGCATCAATCGGCCCTGATGGTGATGGCCCTGTCGGCTAGGCCCTGAACAGAATCCACAGGCCGATGACCACAAAGCCGGTACCGGCGATATAGTGGAGGTACTTCTCACTGATATAATGCGACATCACGGAGCCTGCCAGCACACCGATCGCCGAGGCGATGACCAGCGCGAGCGAGGCGGCGAAGAACACGGTGAGCTTGCTGACTTCCCTGTCAGCCGCGAACAGCATGGTGGCCAGCTGGGTCTTGTCACCAAGTTCGGCAACGAATACCGCAGCAAACACGGTCAGGAAGACCTTCCAGTCCATGGCCGGGGTTCGCTGCCGGGACTGGCTCAGCCGGCGTAAACGGCCCGCGCCGCATCGACCGCAACGCCTGAACTGATCGGCGCCTTCATGCCGCTCAGTACGGCGTCCAGTGCACCCAGACAGAACAGGACATTGGTCTGGTTGCTGGCGTAGCCCATCAGGCCGATACGCCAGATCTTGCCAGCCATAGCACCCAGGCCGGCACCGATCTCGAGGTTATACTCGCTGAGCAGCGCAGACCGGACAACGGCCTCATCGACCCCGCTTGGAATGGAAACGGCGTTGAGTTGCGGCAGGCGCTCGCCCTCGGGCACCACAAATTTCAACCCCATGGCCTCGATGCCGGCCTTCAGGGCATCGTGGTTCTTCTTGTGTCGTGTCCAGGAATTCTCGATACCCTCCTCCTGCAGAATGACCAGTGCCTCGTGCAGTGCGTACAGGGTGTTGATCGGCGCCGTGTGGTGGTAGGCGCGCTTGCCACCACCACCCCAGTAACCCAGCACCAGATTGAGGTCCATGAACCAGCTCTGCACAGTTGTCTTGCGCGAGGTGACGACATCGAGTGCCTTCTGGCTGAAGGTAACCGGCGACAGGCCGGGCACGCAGGACAGGCACTTCTGGGTGCCTGAGTAGACTGCATCGAGCTGCCAGTCATCCACCATCAGCGGCGAGCCGGCCAGCGAGGTGACGGTATCAACGATGGTCAGGCAGTCGTGTTTGCGGGCCACTTCTGCCAACACCCTCGCGTCGGAGATCGCACCGGTCGATGTCTCGGCATGCACGAAGGCGAGGATCCTGGCGTCCGGGTTGGCCTTAAGGGCTTCCTCGACCTTGTTGACGTCGACCGCACGGCCCCAATTGTCCTGCACCATAACGGCCGTACCGCCGCTGCGCTCGACGTTCTCCTTCATGCGACCGCCGAACACGCCGTTCTGGCAGACCACCACCTTGTCACCGGGCTCGACCAGGTTGACGAAGCAGGTCTCCATACCGGTCGATCCCGGCGCAGACACCGGCATGGTCAACTGGTTGCTGGTCTGGAAGGCATAGCGCAGCAGTTCCTTCATTTCTTCCATCATGCCGACGAATACGGGATCGAGGTGGCCGATGGTCGGGCGTGACATGGCCTCCAGGATGCGCGGATTGACGTCGGAGGGGCCGGGCCCCATCAGGGTGCGGACAGGTGGATGGAAGGATTGAATGCTCATGGTAGGCCTCGTGTACTTGGTCTCGGGATTGGATAAAAAAAGCAAAGCGCGCAGTCTATCACGGCTTGCCGGGACACCCTACTCCCCCATGTGCGATCCAGGGGCGTCGTGCGGGCGTGAATCAGTGGTGCAGGTAGCAGCGCACGCGGTGCTCGTCGCTCCCGGTTTCCCCCGGGTAATGCTCGCGGCACTCGGGCATGGCACTCGGACAGCGCGGGTGGAAATGGCAGCCCGAAGGCGGATCCGACGGTGACGGCATGTCCCCCTCCAGGCGGATGACCTCGCGCCGGCTGTCCGGCTCGACATGGGGGATCGCCGAAATCAGGGCCCGGGTGTAGGGATGCAGGGGACGTTCCAGGACCTCGGCCACCGGGCCCTCCTCCACGATCCGCCCCAGGTACATCACCGCCACCCGGTCGGCCAGGTAGGCCACCACCGATAGGTTGTGGGTGATAAACAGGTAGGACAGCCCCAGTTCGTTCTGCAGTTGCTTCAACAGGTTCAGGATCTGGGCCTGCACAGACACGTCCAGTGCGCTGGTCGGCTCGTCGCAGACCACCAGTCGGGGATCAACGGCCAGGGCCCGGGCGATGCAGATGCGCTGGCGCTGGCCGCCGGAGAATTCATGCGGGTAGCGGTGCACGTGCTCCGGTGACAGGCCGACGTGCGCGAACAGTTCGTCGACGCGCTGGCGGCGCTCCTGCCGGGTCTTGCCGATGCGTTGGGCGATCATGCCCTCCTCGACAATGTCGCCCACCCGCATTCGCGGGTTCATGGATGAATACGGATCCTGGAAGATGAACTGGAAATCGGTACGCCGGCGCCGCAGGCGCTCGCCCATGAGGTCTGTGAGTTCGGTCCCGTCAAAGCGTACGCTGCCGGCCGTGGGCCGGAGCAGCTGCAGGATACCCAGGCCGGCGGTGGTCTTGCCGCAGCCGGACTCGCCGACCAGTGCCTGGGTCCGGCCCCGGGGTATGCTCAGCGAGATGCCGTCAACGGCATACACATGACCGACGACGCGCTTGAACACGCCCTTGTGTATCGGGAAGTGGAC
The DNA here is from genome assembly GCA_947258545.1 of uncultured Ectothiorhodospiraceae bacterium. GTDB lineage: Bacteria > Pseudomonadota > Gammaproteobacteria > UBA9214 > UBA9214 > CAMYJZ01. Next base: position 76,959 of record CAMYJI010000008.1, on the reverse strand, counting down.
CTTGAGTCCACTGACGTCCAGCAGGGCCTCGCCGTTGTGCTGGCCAGCCGCGGCATGCCGCTGAGTGATCTCTCTGGCGGCTGTCATGGGCGGCGCAATCACGTTTTCGTCGGCCAGGTGACAGCGTACATGGTGGTGGTGGTCGGTCTCGATGCTCCATGCCGGCACATGGCTATGGCAGTAGTCCCAGGCCCGGTCACAGCGTTGCGCGAAGCGGCAGCCTGTAAAGTCGTGGTCCAGGGTAGGCACGAAACCCGGTATGGTTCGCAGGGCGTGGTCGCGCTTGCCGACATCCGGCAGGGATTCAAACAGACGCTGGCTGTAGGGGTGCCTGGCCTCGGCAAAGAAGCGATTAAGACCGGCCTCTTCCACCAGCTGGCCGGCGTACATCACAGCGACCCGGTCCACCATGCCGGCCACAATACCGAGGTCATGGGTAATCAGCATGATGGCCATGTGCGTCTCCTGCTGAATCTTCTGCAGCAGTTCGAGGACCTGGGCCTGGATGGTGACATCGAGGGCGGTGGTCGGCTCGTCGGCAATCAGGAGGTCAGGCTCACCGGCCAGCGCGATGGCGATCATGACGCGCTGCTTCATGCCCCCGGAGAGCTGGTGCGGGTATTCGCCGTAACGTCGCTGCACATCGGGTATGCCGACGGCATCGAGCAGCTCGAGCACCCGCTCTCGTGCGGCCCGGCCCTTCATCTGCTGGTGCTGACGCAGGGTCTCTCCGATCTGGTCACCGATACTCAGCACCGGGTTGAGCGATGTCATGGGTTCCTGGAAGATCATTGCCACGCGGCGGCCGCGTACGCGCTGCATCTCGAGTTCCGGCAGTGCCGTCAGGTCAACGCCGTCGAGGTACACGTGACCGCCGGTAATGCGACCCGCCGGTTGCGGCAACAGGCGCAGGATGGAGAGCGCAGTCATCGACTTGCCGCAACCGGACTCGCCCAGCAGCGCAAAGGTCTCGCCCCGGTTGATCTCGAAGCTGACACCGTCAACGGGACGAATGGCCTTGTCACCATGGCCGATGCGTACCGACAGATCCTGCAGTTTGATCAAGGGTCCCGACATTTCAGTTACTCAAATAATCAATAAAATATAAAAATCTACCGCAGAGACGCAAAGGACGCAGAGAGTAAAAAATATTTGTATAAAACAATGCACTATTTATTACAGCGAACTCATGTGCCGGAATGTATTGTTTGTGCATTAGTGTTTACTCCGCGTCCTCTACGCCTCTGCGGTAATGTTGATGTGTTCAACTGTCAGCCTGGTCACTCAACTAATCAAAAAATCTACCGCAGAGACGCGGAGAATGCAGAGAAATTATGATTGTTAACAAACAATTTACTTCACAGATCTCATGTGCCGCTGTGTACTTGGAATGCATTTATTTTACTCCGCGTCCTCTGCGTCTCTGCGGTGATAATCTTGTGTTTACCAGTCAGCGCTGGCGCAGACGCGGGTCGAAGGCATCGCGCACGGCATCGGAAAACAGGTTCGCTGCCAGCACCAGGGTGAACATGAACAGGAACGCAGACAACAGCGACCACCACACTACCGGTTCACGCGCCATCTCCAGGCGCGCGCTGTTGATCATGTTACCCCAGCTGTTCATGGTCGGATCGACACCGACGCCTACGTAGGACAGCACCGCCTCCGCCAGGACCAGGCCGCTGAAATCGAGCACCACCGTGATCAGCACGATGTGCATGACATTGGGGAGGATGTGTTTGCTGATGACCTTGGTGTGCGAGACGCCGAGTGCCACCGCCGCCTTGATGTATTCCGACTCCCGCAGCTTCAGCGACTCGCCACGCAACAACCGGCAGAGCCCGGTCCAGCTGGTAATACCAAGAATAATACAAAGTAGATGTACTGGATCAGGTCGTCGATCCAGCCGCGCGCATAACCGGCGAGTATCCCCATCAGGATGGCAAACGGCAGCATCACCAGGGTCGTCAGCGTGCCGATCACCAGACCGGTGCGGATGCTTTTCAGGGTCTGGTAGAACACGTCCTGCCCGACTTTGTCGGTACCGAAGACGTGGTAGGCCGTGGACAGGTTGAGTGCCAGGAAGAACAGCAATACCAGCATGCCCAGGGTCAACCAGATGACCAGCAGCGGAATCCGGGTACGCCGCGCCAGGATATCGCGCAGTGCGACGCCGACGCTGCATCGTGAACGGCGTGCCTGCCATATCCCAAGCAGCACCAGTATCAGGCTGCACAGCAATGCCGCCTGCAGGCCCGCCGTGGCGATGCGCACCAGGACATCGTCCGCGAAATCCGCATTGGGGTCGGCCAGGTGGCGACCGCCGTAGGTCAGGCGCGGGTACTCGCGGGTCTGACTGCCATCGGGGTGCTGGACGGTTTCCCGGGTATACAGGTGTGTGGCAAAGGGAGAGGAATAGGTCTTTTCCGTGCGGGTACGCAGCGGACCCAGCAGGTGGTCGAGCACACTCAAGACCTCGACACCGTAGTGCACTTCGTCTGTGTCACTGGTTTTTTCCAGTGCCGCGCGGTAATGCAGCGAGTCCAGCAGGCCGATGACCACATAGGCCAGCAGGATGACGATAGAGGCGGACGCCATGCGGCTGCCCAACACGTGGCGCCAGGGGGCACGCAGATGCGGCTTGCCGCGGGCGTAGAGGATGAAGGACAGCACCACCGCCACCAGCAGAAACACCAGGGCATCGGTCCACAGGATGACGGGCATGATCATGACAGCCGCACCCGTGGGTCCACTATTGTGTAGGTGATATCGACCAGGATCAGCCCGAGGATATAAAGCACCGAGCCGAGAAACACCATGGCACGCACAATGGCAAAGTCCTGGCGGTTGATGGCATCGATGGTATAGCTGCCGAGCCCCGGGATTGCGAAAAAGGATTCCAGCAACAGGCTGCCCATGAACAGGACCGGCAGCACCACCACCACACCGGTGACGATGGGAATCATGGCGTTCTTCAACACATGGCGGAACAGCACCAGGGACTCGTTCAGGCCCTTGGCGCGCGCCGTGCGCACGAAGTCCTTGTTCGCCTCCTCCAGGAAGAACGAACGGTACATGCGCGAGCCGGCACCGATCCCGCTGATGGCGCCGATCACCACGGGCAGCACCAGGAACTTGAGTGCGTCCAGGCCGGTGTCATAGCCCGAGATCGGCATCAGGCGCAGCAGTTTCCCCAGCAGGAACTGCCCGCCGATGATGTAGAACATCGCCGAGATGGACATCAGTACCACGCACAGGATCACCCCGGAGACGTCGACATAGGTCCCGCGAAAAAAGGCCATCAGCATGGCGAAGGTGATGTTGATGAGCAGGCCCACCAGCAAGGTCGGTATGGCGATCGCCAGGCTCGGTTTCATGCGCTGCAGGATGTCATGACTGATGTCGCGACCGTCATCCGAATAACCGAAGTCGAAGCCGAACAGTTTCACCGACTTTTCGAAAAAAATGGTATGGGTCAGTCTTGCCGGGCCACCTACAGCCTCGTTGTAGAGCAGCGGCTTGTCGTAGCCGCGCTCGGCCTTCCACTTGTCGATGGCCTCGGGCGTGACGCGCTTGACGCCCAGGTGCAGGCGCGCCATGTCATCCGGAGAATTGACCACGAAAAACAGGTAAAAGGTGAGCAGGTTCACACCGATCAGGATCGGGATGGCATAGGCCACGCGCCTGACGATGTAGGCAAACATCAGTGATCCAGCGTGTAGGCAGGCTGGCGCTGCCTGTTGCGGTAACTGAAGAAGGCCGGCAGCACCACCAGTAACACCAGCCCCAGCAGCAGGGCAATCGGCCAGCGTACCGGCCGGTTCCAGGCGGCCTGCAGATCGGCCCTTTGCCCAGGATCGATACGCCGGTACTTGAGCGCATTATTGGCCATCAAATTGGGTTTGGCATTTCTGTACCAGGCGTGCGCGAGACTGAACTGCTTGGGGTGGTAACCCCACAGCCAGGGCGCGTCATGGCGCGCAATCGCCATCATGCGGTCGATGATCGTCTGGCGCTGCGGGCCGTTGTCCATGTTCTTCATTTGCTCGAACAGGCGGTCGAATTCCTCGTTGTGGTAGTTGGCGGCGTTCTCGCCCTGGTGCTCGACCTTGCCCTGCGGACCATACAGCAGGAACAGGAAATTCTCGGGGTCGGGGTAGTCGGCATTCCAGCCCCACTGGAAGATCTGCGACGTGCCCTTCAGCATCTTTTCCTGGAAGCGATTGTAGTCTGTCCCGCGCACCACCAGCTGGATGTTCAGTTTTGCAAATTGCTTGTGCAGCCAGTCGAGGCGTGCCTTGTCGTCCGGACCGGTGGCCGTGGTATCGAAGTACAGTACCAGCGGCTTGCCGGTCTCGATGTCCCGGCCCTCCGGGTAACCGGCCTCGGCCAGCAGGCGCCGGGCAAGCTCGATGGGCTTGCGTTGCGGTTCATTGGCGGTCACGTCATAGACATAGCTGTTGATGCCGGCATCCCCTTCCACAAAGCCGAAGATGCCCGGCGGGATGACGCCCTGTGCCGGGATGCCGCGGCCGTTGAGGAAGATGGAAATGTATTCCTCGAAGTCGACGGCGATGGATATCGCCTGGCGCAGCTTGCGGGCCCGTTCACCGGACCCGCCGACCACGGAGTCGAGCATGTTGAAACCGGTGTAGAAGATCGAGGTGGAGACTGCGGTCCTCAGCTCGATCCCCTTGTCGAGCATGGCATCGGTCAGCGACACCTCGCCGGAGGCACCCACGCTGATGGCTTGGTCGAAACTGTCGGAGCTGATCCCGGAGGTGTCGTAGTAACCCTGCAGGAACTTGTTCCAGTAGGGGATATCCTCCTTCTCGAGACTGTAGATTACCCGGTCAATAAACGGCAGGGATTTGCCGGCATCCGCCAGCAGACCGGCCTCGGTATCGCCCGGTTCACCCTCTGCCGGGTAGGTCTCGCCGTGAAAGTTGGGATTGCGCACCATGATCATCTGGCGATTGGGATTGTTTACCGTGAGCATGTACGGACCGGTGCCGACCGGGTACCAGTCCAGAGTGATATTGCGCTCTTTCATACCCGGCTGGCTGTAGAAACGCTCCGCCTCCCAGGGCACCGGTGAAAAGAATGGCATGGCCAGCCAGTACAGCAACTGCGGGTACTTGCCGTGAATCCGAATCCGGTAGGTATAGCGGTCGATGACCGTCACGCCTTCCAGCGGATACTCGCGCAGGTCTATGAATCCCTGTGCTGGCATGGCGGCGGCCGCCTGCTCCAGGGTGTCGACGTAATCTGCGAGACCGACAATGTAGTCACTCATCAGTCCCAGTATCGGTGAATGCAGGCGCGGATGGGCCAGGCGTTTTATCTGGTAGACGTAATCAGCCGCCACCAGTTCACGGCTGCCGGTCTCGGTAAAATCACCGAGGGTGTAGACATCCTCCAGGTCGCGTGCGTTGAGTGGATAATATCGATCATTGCCCTCCGCGTCGCGCGCGAATGCCGGGTGTGGCTGATAGCGAATTCCCGACTGGATATTGATGTCGTAGACGCTGTAGGCGATGTCTGCCGTATCGGCGTCCGGGCCGATCCGCCTGCCCTGCGCATCGAGATAATACGGTTCCGGGACCCTGGTGACCGCCAGCGGGATCAATTCATAGGGGCGATTCAGGTAGTGATACTGCAACGGTGGCTCGTAGATCTGCCCGGTGAAAGCCACCTCATTGGAACTGTAGGACTGCACCGGATCGAGGTGGTTGGGACGCTCCTGGAACGAGGAATAAAGGATATTCTCGCGCGCCCCTGCGGCCGGGTACGGCCGGTTCCAGGGTTCGTCGCTGCAGGCACTAACGGCCAGCAGCGCCGTCAACAGGATCATACGTGACACTCGGTCCAGCTGTGCGCGCCTGTTGTCAGGGCAGCTAGCCTGCATTTCTCACCGGGATCCCGGATCCTGGTCGCTCCCGGCGGTCGCTTCGGGCTCCTCGGCAATTGCTCCTGCATTGCTCTACCTCCTGCATCCCTGCAGTCGTGCCCTCGCGCGACGATGGACAGGAAGTCCGAGTGTCGCGAAGCACAGGGATGCGCGAGAGCGACCACTTATACTTTCCTGTATGTCGTCCTGCCTCCCGCGGCACTTGATGTACAAGGCCTCTTCGCAGCCTTGCCCTGTACATCGCAAGTCCGGTCGCGCGAGAACCAGCCATGGCCGGGATAGGCAATGCCAGATGACACACTGCCTTCTTCCTGAAATTCACTCTATTCATTAACTCAGTCCCCTGAATAGCTTTGTCGCCGCCCGGTGAGAAACGCGGGCTAATCAGCGACACATCCATCCCTTGTCACGGCCGCTGCAACCGAAATCTATGCCCTGGATCATCTGTGGGGTGTGATTCTGCATGACGGACCATTATATCGGGCGTCATGCCGGCTTTCATACCCCGGTGACGGCATCGGAATGCTTTCCGTAATCACCGTTTTCCGGTACCTTAGCGGCTTCATATCCGGCGCCCGCCCGAGATCTTGGCGGGAACTGATATCATCGCAACAAACAAGAGAGTGCAAGGAACCGTTATGGGATTTATGAGTGGCAAGCGCGCCCTGATCGTTGGCCTGGCCAGCAACCGATCCATCGCCTGGGGGATTGCCCAGGCCATGCACCGGGAAGGTGCCGAACTGGCCTTCACCTATCAAAACGAAAAACTGGGCAGCCGGGTCGTGAAGATGGCGGCCGAATGCGATTCGGAGATCACCCTCCCCTGCGACGTCAGCAGCGACGACCAGATCGAGGCGGTCTTCGCGGCACTGGGCAAGCACTGGGACGGCCTGGACATCATTGTGCACTCGGTGGCGTTTGCACCTGCCGGCCAGCTGGACGGCGATTACATCGACTGTGTGACCCGCGAAGGCTTCAGCATCGCCCATGACATCAGCTCCTATAGCTTCACCGCCCTGGCCAGGGCCGGCCGGTCCATGATGGAGGGCCGCAATGGCGCACTTCTGGCATTGAGCTACCTGGGCGCCGTACAGACGATACCCAACTACAACGTCATGGGGGTTGCAAAGGCCAGCCTGGAAGCGAATATCCGTTACATGGCGGAAAGCCTGGGACCGCACGGGATCCGGGTGAACGGCATCTCGGCAGGCCCGATTCGCACCCTGGCCGCCTCCGGCATCAGCAACTTCCGCAAGATGCTGGACCAGTTTGCCAGGACTGCGCCGTTGCGTCGCAACGTCACCATCGAGGATGTCGGTAATGCCGCCGCCTTTTTGTGCTCGGACCTGGCCGCCGGGATTACCGGCGAGATCACCTATGTGGATGCGGGCTTCAATACCGTTGGCATGGGACCCATGGGCTAGGGCGTACCAGCCCCACTGGCCGGCTTTTCGAGGATACCGGTCTCGCCCTCGAGCCGGCCGATCAGCACCGCGCCGCAGGAGTCGCTGAATATATTCACACTGGTGCGGCACATGTCCAGCACCCGGTCGACCGCCAGGATCAGGCCCACTGCCTCGACCGGTAGACCGATGGCGGTCAGGATGATCGTGATGGCCACCAGGCTGGCCGCCGGTATCCCCGCCACGCCGATCGAGGTCAGCAGGGCCACCAGCACCACGGTGAACTGCTCCGCAAAACCGAGATCGAGCCCGTAGGCCTGGGCGATGAACATGGCGGCAACACACTCGTACAAGGCCGTGCCATCCATGTTCACGGTCGCGCCCAGTGGCAGCACGAAACTGCTTGTGCGGTTCGAGACACCGGCGCGCCTTTCCACGCAATCCATGCTGACCGGCAGTGTGGCCGACGAAGAGGCAGTCGAGAACGCAGTCAGCAGGGCCGGCGCCATGGCCTGGTAGTGGCGCAGCGGATTGACCCGGCCGATGAACCAGAGCAGCAGCGGCAATACCACCAGGAAATGTACGCCCAGCGCGGCCAGCACCGTCAGGAAGAAGGCCAGCAGGGGTGCAAAGGCCGCAAACCCGGTGGAGGCCACCACCTTGGCCACCAGTGCAAATACCCCGATCGGGGCGAACAGCATCACCCACTCTGTGATCTGCATCATGACGGCAAACACGCCCTGCCAGAAGTCCTGCATCGGCTTGGCGAGGGCCGCATCGATGCGTGTCATGAAGTAACCGAATAACAGACTGAAGAAGATCAGTCCCAGCATCTGCCCCTCGGCTGCGGCGGCAACAATATTAGTGGGGACCATCCGCAGGAAGATCTCGATCACGTCACCCACACCTCGACCCTCCACCCGGGCCGCGACGTCAGCGCCCTCGTCGGACAGGGCAAGGATCTCAGTTGCCGGCTCGCCGTTCACGATCCCCGGCGAAACCAGATTAACCAGGAACAGACCGACCAGGATCGCAAACAGGCTAGTGGTCATGTAGTACAGCAGGGTCTTGCCACCCAGACGACCCATGGCACCACTGGTACCGACACCGGCAACGCCGGTGATAATGGAGGAAACAATCAGCGGGACGATCAGCATCTTCAGGGCATTGAGAAACAGGGTGCCCAGAAATTCGTAGATGTCGTAGAAACGCAAACCGAACAGGCTGGTTTCCATACCGGTCAACTGGCCTGCTATTACGGCCAGCACCAGGGCAATCAGAATTTGCCAGTGGAGTTTCAGTTCAATTCGCTACCGTTGATGAAGAAACCGGGACCAAGCGTGCCTAGTTCGACTGGTCGTGAATCACGATCGTTGCCTTGCTGCGTATCTCATCCAGCACCGCGGCCATCTCGGTGACGCCCTGGATGCGGCTGAGTTCCCGGCTGGCCTGGTCGCGCTCCGCGTCCGTCATGGCCGACAGGTCGCCGTCCCTGACCTCCTCCAGCGCGAGCAGGACATAATCACCCGAACCCAGCACGATGCCTGTGACAGAGGCCTGCCCGGCGTCGGGTCGTTGCATCAGAAAGGCCTCGTGGATCAGTGCCCGCTCGGGTTGTGCAGCACGCCGGTCGATGAACCCGGATTCCTTCAATTCGAGTGACTCGGCAGTGGCGATCTCGCCCAATGGGGTGCCGGATTTCAGGCTAGCCAGCAAGGACTCGCCCCGTGTCCGGGCCAGGGCGCGCGCACTTTCATCTCGTACTTTCGCCATGACTTCGTCCCTGACGCTGTCAAGCGGACGGGCTGTCGCGGCTTCATGGTCCAGCACACGCAGGACAACAAGGTGATTAGTAGCCACCTCGACCGGTTCACTGTTATTGCCGTTATTCAGGACGTCATCCGTAAACGCCGCGGCAACGATCCCGGCATGTACGCCGATACCCGCACCACCCTCGCGGGTCAACCAGTCGCTGGTCTCGATCTTCAGCCCCAGTGCCTGCGCTGCCCCCTCCAGGGTGTCCGGTTGCTCGAATGCCAGGTTGTACAACTCCTCGGACTGGTCATAAAAACGGTCACTACGCTGCACGGAAAGCAGTTCGTCAACCAGTTCATCACGGACCTCCTCGAACGGCTTGACGATTTCAGACTTGATGTCGGTCACCTCGATGATGTGAAAGCCAAAGGCCGAGCGCACAATCCCGCTGCGCTCGCCTTTGTCGAGGGCGAAGGCCACTGACTCGAACTCCGGTACCATCAAGCCCTTGCCGAAAAAACCCAGATCACCGCCATTAGCCGCCGAGCCCGGGTCGTCGGACAATTCCCCGGCAAGTGTCTCGAAAGACTCCCCGCCCGCCAGGCGCTCCAGTGCCGCTTCAGCCCTGGCACGCGCCGCGGCGATCGTTTCATCATCGGCATCCGCTGCGACCTGAATCAGGATGTGGCGTGCACGGCGCTCCTCCTCGGTCACGTAGCGCTCGGACTGCTCTTCGTATAGGGCATGCAGGGCAGCTTCATCCACATCTCCGATGACCTCGAGTTCGTCTGCCTTCATTTCCAGGTACTGCACCCGAATGCGCTCGGGGGTCATGAATTCGGACGTGTGTGCTTCATAATGCTGCTGCACTTCATCATCGCTCGGCTGTACCTGGTCCAGGTAACGTGCTACAGGTAGCTTGAGGTAGTTGAAGCGTCGTTGCTGGCCTTGCAGCCGGTAGACCGCTTCCAGCATAGCAGGGGTGGACTGTGCCGTTTGCACGATACCATCCCTAATCTGCTGGGTCGTGAGATCGCGTGACAGACGCCACTCGAACTCTTCCGGGCTCATGCCCTGCAGACGCAGGGCCTGTTCGTATTTCTGTTTCGAGAACCCCCCCTCCTCCTTGAAGGCATCGACCGCATTGATCTGTGCCGCGACCAGCTGCTTGCTGACCCGAAATCCCTCGGCCTCGGCCTCCTGCAGCAGCAGCTGTTCACGAATCAGCTGTTCGAGTGCATTCTGTTTCAGCGCAGCTTCATCGATACGCGCCGGGTCGTAGGCCTCCCCCATCAGGCTCCGCATGCGTGCCCTCAACAGCTGGTAAGTCCGTTGGTGCTCGCCCACTGACACATCGACATCATTGACCGTTACCGCGTAGATGCGTGCATCGCTCTGGAAATACCAGTTCAGTCCGAAAAAGCTGAAGGCGATGGCCAGCAGGCCCAGCAGGATCCAGCCGACAACACCCATCACGCGTTCACGTATCGCCAGTAACATAGTTCAATCTCTCGGGATAATTTCAGGTCTATCCAGACCATATAAAAAAGAAAGGGCACCGTTCCCGACATTCGCCTTGTAAGGGCGACGCTCTCCCAGCTGAGCTAAGCACCCGAAGGCGCGCTAGTTTACGGCATCCTTGAGGGCTTTTCCAGCCTTGAAGCCCGGCGATTTCGATGCCTTGATCTGAAGTGTCTCACCCGTTTGAGGATTGCGCCCGGTCCGGGCCGCGCGGTCCCTGACCGAGAAGGTCCCGAATCCGACGAGTGTCACCTGGTCACCCTTGCTCAAGGCACCGGTGATGGTATCCAGAACGGCATCGGTGGCCCTGGTTGCGTCCGCCTTGGACAGTTCGGCTTCACTCGCTACCGCATCAATCAATTCAGATTTATTCATATGGTATCCCCAATATTAGGTTTTATGGTTAAACAAACATTTCGACTGAAAATCAGTATATGCAAATTCTGTTGCCCGTTCCCCCACATTCAGGCAGGCATATTAAAGCATAGAAACCCCACGCATAAAAACCCGCCGGGGCAGCTGTAGCAGCTGCCCCGGCGAGGTTCCGCATTGAGTTGATGAACGTTAATGCGCCGTAATGGGTTTCTGCTTGACCTCGTCTTCCTTGTCCTTGCCTTTGGCCTTGGCCTTTCTTGCCGGCTCCTTGCCTTCTTCTGCCAGTGGTACCGGCTGATGCTGCAAGGCGACCTGCAGGACTTCATCGATCCACCTAACCGGATGTATATCCAGCTTATCCTTGACATTCTTCGGAATTTCAGCCAGATCCTTGCGATTTTCTTCCGGAATCAGGACGATGGAGATGCCGCCGCGATGGGCTGCCAGCAGTTTCTCCTTGAGCCCGCCGATTGGCAACACCTCGCCGCGCAGGGTAATCTCGCCGGTCATTGCCACGTCGGCCCGCACCGGGATATCGGTCAGGGCAGACACCAGCGCCGTACACATACCGACACCCGCACTGGGGCCGTCCTTGGGCGTGGCGCCCTCAGGCACGTGCACGTGGATATCGTACTTCTGGTAGAAATCGGGATCGATGCCCAGCGTCGCGGAACGGCTTCGCACCACAGTTGTCGCCGCCTGAATGGACTCCTGCATGACATCACCGAGCTGCCCGGTGTGGATCATCTTGCCCTTGCCGGGGACGATGGTCGACTCGATGGTTAGCAGCTCACCTCCGACTTCCGTCCAGGCAAGACCGGTGACCTGGCCAACCTGATCACGTTCCTCTGCCAGTCCGTAGCGGAACCGCTTGACACCAAGGTACTTGTCGATATTCCTCGGTGTAACGGAGATCTTCTTGCCAGGTTCCTTGAGCACCAGTTCCTTGACCACCTTGCGGCAGATCTTGGAGATTTCGCGTTCCAGATTACGCACCCCGGCCTCGCGCGTGTAGTAACGGATGATATCGCGGATCGCATTTTCGCTGACCGAGATTTCGCCCTCCTTGAGACCATTGTTCTTTATCTGCTTTTGCAGCAGATAGCGCATGGCGATATTGATCTTCTCGTCTTCCGTGTAACCCGGAATCCGGATGACCTCCATGCGGTCGAGTAACGGGGCCGGAATGTTCATGGTGTTTGCCGTGGCAACGAACATCACGTCGGACAGGTCGAAATCGACTTCCAGGTAATGGTCGTTGAAGGCATTGTTCTGTTCGGGGTCGAGTACCTCCAGCAATGCCGATGACGGATCGCCGCGGAAGTCCATCGACATCTTGTCGAGCTCGTCCAGCAGGAACAGCGGATTGCGCACCTCGACCTTGGAGAGGTTCTGGATGATCTTGCCCGGCAGTGAGCCGATATAGGTGCGGCGGTGACCACGGATTTCAGCCTCGTCACGAACGCCACCCAGTGACATGCGCGTGAACTTGCGGTTGGTGGCACGGGCTATGGAGTGCCCCAGCGATGTCTTGCCGACGCCCGGCGGACCCACCAGGCACAGGATCGGACCCTTGAGCTTCTTGACGCGTTGCTGCACCGCCAGGTACTCAAGGATGCGTTCCTTGACCTTTTCCAGCCCATAGTGGTCCTCTTCGAGGACATTCTCTGCCGTAGACAGGTCGTGGCGGATCTTGGAGCGTTTCTTCCAGGGTACCCCGACCAGCCAGTCAATATAGTTCCTGACCACCGTCGCCTCGGCCGACATCGGCGACATCATTTTCAGCTTGTTGAGTTCAGAGTTAGCTTTCTCCTTGGCCTCCTTGCTCATACCGGCCTTCTCGATCTTCTGCTGCAGTTCCTCCAGTTCGTTGGGCGCATCTTCCATCTCGCCCAGTTCTTTCTGAATAGCCTTCATCTGCTCATTCAGGTAGTACTCGCGCTGGCTCTTCTCCATCTGCTGTTTGACGCGACCGCGAATCCGCTTCTCGATCTGCATGATGTCGATCTCGCCCTCGATCAGCCCTATGAGACGCTCAATGCGTTCATGGCAGTTCTCGATTTCAAGAATCTTCTGTTTCTCTTCAAGCTTGAGCGACATGTGTGCGGCAATGGTATCCGCCAGGCGCCCGGGCTCATCGATGCCCGACAATGATGTGAGAATCTCGGGCGGGACTTTCTTGTTGAGTTTCACATACTGTTCGAAGATGGCCAGCAGGGAACGGGTCAACACCTCGAGTTCCTTTTCCTCGTCCATTTCATCCGGTTCCAGCAGATCGATGTGGGCGGTGAAAAAGGCATCCGTGGTCTCGAAGGACGTGATCCGCGCACGTTCGGCGCCTTCCACGAGGACCTTGACTGTTCCGTCGGGCAGCTTCAGTAACTGCAGGATAGTGGACAGGGTACCAATTTCATGGATGTCATCAACAGAGGGGTCATCTATTTCGGCATTTTTTTGCGCGACCAGGAGGATCCTCTTGTCCTCCTGCATGGCCGTATCCAGCGCATTGATTGATTTTTCACGTCCCACAAACAGCGGAATGACCATGTGCGGGTAAACAACAACATCCCGTAATGGCAAAACGGGTATTGCGCTCGTGGCTTGATCAGTCATATTGATATCCATCCATTCCTTAGTGATTGTGTGTTACCGGGGCGCTGGCGGCAAACCGCCTGGATTACGTCATGCAAGCTCCGGTGCCCTGCCTGTCGGAACGTTCATTCCCTTGTGTTGCATCCGTCAGCCATCAATATGGGGACGCACCTGCAACACTTCAACCATATTTTTGACAGGCATTAAATAAGAGGCAAGGAACATGCCAGCTTGCCCGCCACGCAGGAAGATACTTCTTCTTATTGATATCTAAGGACTTATATCAACTACTCTGAAGCCGCGAGTGGCTCAGAGGCGTCAAAAATCATGTACGGCTTGGAATTACCTAGGATAACGCCCTCGTCAATGACCACTTTCAGGACGTTTTCCATCGAGGGGAGATCATACATGGTGTCGAGCAGGATCTGCTCGAGGATGGTACGTAAACCGCGCGCTCCGGTCTTGCGCTCCATGGCCTTGCGAGCCACGGTACGCAGGGCATCATCACGGAATTCTATTTCGCAGCCCTCCATCTCAAACAGCTTCTCATACTGTTTGGTCAGAGCATTCTTGGGCTCTGTCAGGATCTGGATAAGTGCGTCCTCGTCCAGCTCCTCCAGGGTTGCCACCACCGGCAGACGGCCGACAAATTCAGGGATCAGGCCGTACTTGATGAGATCCTCGGGTTCCACGTCATAGAGAATCTCACCGAGATTGATGTCTTCATCCTTGCTCTTGACCTCGGCGGCAAAGCCGATGCCACCCGTTTCCGACCGGCTGCGAATGATCTTGTCGAGGCCGGCAAACGCGCCGCCGACGATAAACAGGATGTTCGAAGTGTCCACCTGCAGGAATTCCTGCTGCGGGTGCTTGCGCCCGCCCTGAGGCGGTACAGATGCCACTGTGCCCTCGATCAGCTTCAGTAAAGCCTGCTGCACGCCTTCTCCGGAGACATCCCGGGTAATCGAAGGGTTGTCTGACTTGCGCGAGATCTTGTCAATCTCGTCGATGTAGACGATACCCGTCTGGGCCTTGTCGACATCGTAGTCACACTTCTGCAGGAGTTTCTGGATAATGTTCTCGACATCCTCACCGACATAGCCGGCTTCAGTCAGCGTGGTGGCATCGGCAATAGTGAACGGGACATTCAACAGGCGCGCCAGGGTTTCCGCCAGCAGTGTCTTGCCTGAACCGGTCGGGCCGATCAGCAGGATGTTACTCTTGGAGAGCTCAACCTCATCCTTCTTGCTTGAGGCATCGAGGCGCTTGTAATGGTTGTAGACGGCTACCGAGAGGACCTTCTTGGCGCGGTCCTGGCCAATCACGTATTCATTCAGGATCTCGTTGATTTCCTGCGGCTTGGGTAGCTTGTCTCCGCCAGTCGATGATTTCTCCTGCATTTCCTCACGAATGATGTCGTTACACAATTCGACACATTCGTCGCAGACGAAGACGGAGGGCCCGGCGATCAGTTTGCGTACTTCATGCTGGCTTTTGCCGCAGAAGGAACAGTAGAGCAGCTTGCCGTCGTCACCCTTACCGTCTCTGTCGTTACTCATACTCGAATCCCCATACGTCTCAATAAGGACTTACCTGATAGTTTTTTAACACTATTTGCGATTGCGAATCAACTCCTTCAATCACACTAAATCATTTTTTTATCAAGGGAAATCCGCTTAACCCGATGATTGTCCCGGCCCTAGGCGTCAATGCCGACCTCGCGCCTGGCCAGGATCTGGTCGATCAGGCCATATTCCTGCGCCTGTTCGGCCCCCATGAAGTTGTCGCGCTCCGTGTCCTCGCCGATGCGTTCCAGCGGCTGTCCGGTGTGTTGCGACAGGATCAGGTTGAGCTTTTCCCGGATCAACAGGATCTCCCGGGCATGGATATCGATATCCGTGGCCTGGCCCTGGAAACCACCCAGGGGCTGGTGGATCATCATGCGCGAGTGCGGCAGGCACACACGCTTGCCCTTGCTGCCGCCAGCCAGCAACAGTGCGCCCATACTGGCCGCCTGCCCGATACACATGGTGCTGACATCGGGCTTGACGAACTGCATGGTGTCATAGATAGCCAGTCCGGCAGTGACCGATCCGCCCGGGGAGTTGATGTACAGGTGGATGTCCTTGTCAGGATTCTCTGATTCCAGGAACAGCAACTGTGCGACCACGACGTTGGCCATATAATCCTCGACCGGCCCGACAATAAATACAACACGCTCCTTTAAAAGGCGCGAATAGATGTCATAGGAACGTTCGCCGCGCGCTGTCTGTTCAATAACGATCGGGACGAGATTCAGGGCTTTCGTATCTGCTGCACCATTCATATACTTGCTATCGGTCATGGAATCCTATCCTTTAGATTGCCTGGTTGCTTCAACCAGTTCATCAAATGAGGTCTGTTTTTCTACCACCTTGAGACCACCGTTTTCAATCAACCAGTCAACCACCTGATCCTCGAGCACCGCGGATTGGATACCAGCGAGCATTTCCTGGTTTCCATAGTACCACTGGATAACTTCCTCGGGCTTTTCATAGGAGCTCGCGATGGTTTCGACCGCCTCGCGCACCCCGTCAGGATCAATCTGTATCTGGTTCTGCTTGACGACCTCGCTGATCAACACGCCCAGTTTGACCCGGCGTTCGGCCATGTTCTGCAGCGCGTCCGTGTCCAATCCCTGGTAATCCTGCTGGGATCTGAGTTGCACGATCTCGTTCTCGATCAGGCTGCGCGGTACCTCGACCTGGTTTTTCTCCAGCAGCCCTGAAAAGACCTGATCCTTGAGGTTCCCCTTGAGCAGCTGCTTCAGTTCGCGCTGCATGTTGCTGGTGACTTCCTCGCGCAGCCCCCCCATGCCCCTGTCGGCCACACCGAAGGCACGGGCAAAGTCATCATCCAGTTCCGGCAGCACCATCTCCGACACGCCATGCACCTTGATATTGAACTCTGCGTCCTTGCCGGCGACCTCTGCCGACGGATAGTCCTCCGGAAAGGTGATCCGCAACGTCTTCTCAGCGCCGCTACTAACGCCGACCAGCTGTTCCTCGAAACCCGGGATCATGCTGTTCGAGCCCAGTTCAAGCGGCATCCTCTCGCCCTTGTTGCCACTGAAAGGCTCACCGTTGATCCTGCCTTCAAAGTCGATGACGACCTGGTCATCAAGCCTGGCGTCACGTTCGACTTCAGTCCAGGTGGCACGTTGCTTGCGCAGCTTTTCAAGCATTGCGTCGATTTCCGTATCGGTTACTTTCACCACGGGCCGGGTGATCGTGAAGTTGTCATCGATCGCGCCAGCCAGTTCCGGAAACACCTCGAAGGTCGCAACGTATTCCAGGACCTCGCCCGGTTGCGACTCATTCGGTTCGATCTTCGGTTCGCCTGCCGGGCGCAGGTTCTCCTGGGTAAGTGCCTCCTGCAGGGTGGAATGGATAACCTGGTTCATCACTTCCAGGCGCACTTGCTTGCCGAATTTCTTCTCAACCACACCGAGCGGCACCTTGCCCGGCCGGAAACCGTCAAGCCGAACGGACTTTGACATCGACTGAAGCCGGGAACCGACCTCCTGATCGACACGCTCGGCTGGCACCTGGACCGTCATGCGACGTTCAAGCCCCCCCGTGTTTTCTACCGACACTTGCATGTATTCACCTCGTTTATATTGCCGCACATCCTCGCCGGTGCGACATTCGTCCCTGCGAATAACGGCAGCCTCCCCTGATCCGGGAAACTGGTGCGAAAGGAGAGACTCGAACTCTCACGGGTTACCCCACTGGCACCTAAAGCCAGCGCGTCTACCAATTCCGCCACTTTCGCACGATATCGCCACGCCAGCGGCAGGAATGGCCACTGATCTCCCACGTAAACTTTGTAATTATAACGGCTTATCATCACCTTGCGCACCCCTGGAATGCCGGACCACCCGCGGCAGGATCGGGCACACCCGAAAGGACACCTGCTCCCGGTTTTTTCAGTCGGCAGTATGGATCAGGACCGGCCGTGTCAGCGCAGCTCCGGGATAAAAAAATGCCCGCGCAGGGCGCAGGCCGTGTTGATCTGGTGGGCCGTGTAGGAATCGAACCTACAACCAATGGATTAAGAGTCCACTGCTCTGCCAATTGAGCTAACGGCCCGAAAGGGCGGTATTGGACCACAGAGGCGGTAGCTGTTCAAGCCAGACCCGGGTCCGGGGCCGTCCGGAAAAGGCTGAAAAATGGGGTGGACGATGGGACTCGAACCCACGACGACTGGAATCACAATCCAGGGCTCTACCAACTGAGCTACGCCCACCATAAAACAACCAAACCTACGTCTTTCGACGCCCCTTCAGGGTTTGTGGTCTGGACTATCTCTTCACCATCTCAGGTGTCGCACGTATAGTCTCTACGGAACCCATCGATAATCAGCAGCCATTCTCACATTTTTTGTCTGATTATTCTTGGATGTTTCTACCCTCAGTGTGACCGAACTTTTATAGTCTTTTGGATCCAGGTAATAACAGGCATCCGTATCAGGACAATAGATGCAATAAAGATCCACTTCATCTTTATTGACCTGGCGCATTTGTGTTCCACTTTTATCCGCCCAGCATGAGCGGAAATGCACCGTAATACTGCCCGTCCTGTCTACTGATTTATACTTAACCTGTACCCGCCTGAATATTCCATCCTTGTATGCAACCAGATCAAACGGTGCATGTTCAGTCACAGGATTCAGAATTACAAATCCTTGCTCGAACATATCGAGCTGAGCCTTCAAAACACCCAGGTCACCCTTCTCTTTGGTATGGTGCATAGATTAAATGTTATACACCAACCATTGGATGGGTCAACCAACGGTTTCCTCGGGATTGCCATCAGCACTAACTGTTAAGGTTTCCCCGATACAGTGCGATCCACTTTATGAGTTCGGTTTCCTCATAAAGGCTCCTATTTGCACATTTGCCATGATGTGCACTTAAAGGCCGATGCTCTATCCAGCTGAGCTACGGGCGCATTTTCGAACCCCCGACATCCAGCTCCCAAAGCTGGCGCGCTACCAGACTGCGCTATACCCCGCTATCTCTGTGCTATCACGAGGTGATGCTGAACCTGTAGGTCCGCACTGAGCCACGTGATGATACGTGCTAGCGCTGTCGATGGTCAAATAGTCCAGGGCAAACGAACCCCATGGTAGGTATGCCTGTCGACACGCCCGGATACAACACAAAGTTGTGCCGGATCATGGCGCCATGCGAGAATTCCGCGCTGGAAAATCATCGGGCACCTGACCCACCTCATGACCGCTAAACTGATTGATGGCAAGTCCATCGCTGCCGAAGTCAGGCAGTCCGTAAAAAAGAGAATCGAGGACCGCCTCAGGAGCAACCTGCGCCCGCCCGGTCTCGCGGTCATTCTGGTCGGGAAGGACCCGGCCTCCGAGATCTATGTGCGCAACAAGCGGCTCGCTTGTGATGCGGCCGGCTTACTGTCACGTTCCTATGACCTGCCCGCTGACACCAGCGAACAGGAGCTGCTCGCCCTGATCGAAGACATGAACAACGACAGGGAAATCGACGGCATCCTGGTCCAGTTCCCACTGCCCGGACAAATCGATGCCGACAAGGTGACCGAGGCCATCCTGCCGGACAAGGATGTCGATGGTTTCCACCCGTACAACATAGGGCGCCTCGCCCTGCGGCGTCCCCTGCTCCGTTCCTGCACCCCGCGCGGTGTTATCACCCTGCTGGAGTATACCGACGAACCATTCTATGGACGTGAGGCCGTGATTGTCGGCGCCTCGAACATCGTCGGCCGCCCGATGTTGCTGGAATTACTACTGGCGGGGTGCACGGTGACCACCTGCCACCGCTTTACCCGCGATCTCGAAGGACACGTGGGCAACGCGGACATACTGGTCGTGGCCGTTGGCAAACCCGGGCTGGTGCCCGGTGAGTGGATCAAGCCCGGCGCTACCGTCATCGATGTCGGGATCAACCGGCTCGAGGACGGCAGCCTGACCGGTGATATCGGCTTTGACGCGGCCCGGGAACGCGCCGCCTGGATTACCCCGGTCCCCGGAGGCGTCGGCCCGATGACGGTCGCGACCTTGCTGGAAAATACCCTGTTCGCAGCGGAGCAGCTGCACGGATAGCTTATTTGCGGCGCCAGCTGGTCCCCGTAGCGCCGTCTTCAAGCAGGATACCGAGCGCATCGAGTTCAGCGCGGATCCTGTCGGCCTCGGTCCAGTCCTTTTCAGCCCTGGCCTTCAGGCGCTGTGCGATCAGCCCGTCAATCGCCGCATCCGACAAACTGGATTCCGTACCGGTACCGCTACCCGCCGCCTCGCGCAGAAAGTCCTCCGGCGCGCTCTGTAGCAGGCCAAGCACCCCGCCGAGGTGGCGCAGCAGGCCGCCAAGCCGTTCCGCCTCTTCCCTAGCACTGTCCCGGTGCCGGTTTATTTCCCTGGCGATCTCGAAAAGTACCGCGATCGCCTCTGGGGTATTGAAATCATCGCTCATCGCCGCATGAAAGGCGTCAGTGCAGGCATGCTCGCCCGGGTCGAACGCCACGGCTGACAGCCCCCTGAGTGCCGTGTAGAGCCGTGTCAGTGCGGCCTTGCTGTTATCGAGGTTTTCCTGGGAATAGTTCAGCGGGCTGCGGTAATGACTGGCCAGGATAAAATAGCGCACCTCCTCGGCGCGGTAGCGCTGCAGGATCTCCCTGACAGTGAAGAAATTGCCCAGTGACTTGGACATCTTTTCCTCGTCCACCTTGACGAAGCCGTTGTGCATCCAGTAGTTGACAAAATGCTCACCGGTCGCGGCCTCGGACTGTGCGATTTCATTTTCGTGGTGCGGAAACTTCAGGTCCATGCCGCCGCCGTGTATGTCGAAGTGCGCACCCAGGCACTGGGTGGACATCGCGGAACACTCGATATGCCAGCCGGGCCGGCCATTCCCCCAGGGAGACTGCCAGCTGGGCTCCCCGGGCTTGGCGGCCTTCCAGAGCACGAAATCCAGCGGGTCCTGTTTTGCTTTGTCGACGGCGACACGTTCGCCGGCGCGCAGGTCCTCGATTTTCTTGCCGGACAACTGGCCGTAGTTATCGAAGCGGCTGACATCATAGTAGACGTCGCCATTGGCGCCCTGGTAGGCATAGCCTTTTTCGAACAGGGTAGCGATCATGGCGAGGATATTGTCCATCGAGGTGGTCGCCCGCGGCTCCTGGTCGGGTTCCAGCACACCCAATGCTGCGGCATCTTCATGCATGAAGGTGGTAAAACGCGCGGTCAGGTCCTGTATGCCCTCCTGGTTCTCGTTGGCACGCTGGATGATCTTGTCATCGATATCGGTGATGTTGCGCACATAGGTTACCTTATAGCCAAGGTGACGCAGATACCGGGTCACGATGTCGAAGACCACCATAACCCGGGCGTGACCCAGGTGGCAGTAGTCATAGATCGTCATCCCACAGACATACATCCGCACCTCGCCCTCCTCGATGGGGACGAAGGTTTCCTTGTTGCCGGTCAAGCTGTTATAGATGGTGATGGCTTGCATTTTTCTGGTCCGTTACAGCCCGGATGCACCGATGGCGCGGCCATGGTAACGGAAAGTCTGCAGGGAAACACCCCTGCGGACTTGTAACTCGGACAGAAGCTTATATTATTGGCACCCAACAGACATTAACCGGAGTAGCAAATGAAACAACTGCTTGTAATTTTTCTGACCGCGATGCTCGGACTGGTACCGGCAATCGGATATTCAACTGAAAACCACACAAAAGGAGCCGGCATGGTTACTGTACACATGGACACGAGCAAGGGACTCGTGACACTGGAACTCGACACGGATAAGGCACCGGAGACTGTCGGAAATTTTGTCGAGTATGCAAAGGCAGGTTTCTACGACGGTACCATCTTTCATCGCGTCATCCCCGGGTTCATGATTCAGGGCGGCGGCTTCGATGCCGACATGAACCAGAAGCCGACCAAGGGATCGGTCAAGAACGAGGCCAACAACGGACTCAAGAACGTCACCGGTTCGATCGCCATGGCGCGCACCAGCGACCCGCATTCCGCCACGGCGCAGTTCTTCATCAACGTCAAGGACAACGGCTTTCTGGATCACTCGGCCCCCACTCCCCAGGGCTGGGGTTACTGCGTCTTCGGCAAGGTCGTTGACGGATTAGACGTGGTGCACGCCATCGAGGGCGTCAAGACGGGCAACAAGGGCGGGCACCAGGATGTGCCGGTCGAGGCCGTGACCATCAATTCGGTCAAGATCGTGGAAGGTTAATCCGCGTTTCTCACCGGGCGACGGTAGAGCCGCATTAGATACTGAGGTCAAGTGCTGAGTGCAGATCAGGATCAAGACCGTAAGCCATCGGGGATTGCCTGTCCCGGTAAGAAATGCAGGCTAGTCCGCGTCCCGGTCGCATGCCGTGCACCCTGTTCATATCCGACCTGCACCTGGACCCGCAGCGTCCTGAGATCACCCGGCTGTTTCTCGACTTTCTTGAGAATCGCGGCCGCACTGCCGAAGGCCTGTATATCCTCGGTGACCTGGTCGAGGCCTGGATCGGTGATGATGACGACAGTGCGCTGGCTGGCGCTGTCTGCGCGGGACTCAGGGACTGCGCAGGATCAGGCACGGCCGTTTATGTCATGCACGGGAACCGGGACTTTCTCCTAGGCAAGGACTTTGCCACGGCAAGTGGCTGCACCCTGCTCACTGATCCGGCTGCCATCGATCTGTATGGCCAGACCACCCTGCTGATGCACGGTGACTTGTTGTGCACCGACGACACCGAATACATGGCCTTTCGAGGTATGGTCAGGGAACCTCAGTGGCAGCAGGCCTTCCTCGCCAAACCACTGGCAGAACGCCGCCAGATCGCCTTGCAGTTGCGGGAGACCAGTATCGAGAAGACCCATGGGAAGCTGGGGTCGATCATGGATGTCAACCAGCAGACCGTGGTCGAGACCATGGAGCGGCACGCCGTGCAGAGGCTGATCCACGGTCACACCCATCGCCCCGGGATCCATGAACTGACGGTCAACGGCAAGCCGGCCCAGCGCCTGGTACTCGGTGACTGGTATGAACAGGGCAGTGTTCTGGAATGCACCCCGGCTGGCTGCCAGCTGCAGTCGCTCGGCATGTCCTAGCGCCCGGACACCTCACCCAGCGAGAAGTGTTCATAGCCCTCCGGCAGGCGGAACAGGTCGCCTGTCACCGGTTCGGCTTCACGGTAATCCATGAGCGTGCGGCGGTAGCCTGCATCATCCCACTCCTGGATCGGAAAACCCTGACGTAGATGGCGCGCGGGCGCATACGCATAGCGCGTGAGATAACACGGTGTCTGCACGGTCTCCGGGGTATTTGCCAGGTTTTTCAACTGCAGTGAGGCGAGTATCTCCTCATATTCAATAAATCCCTTGATTGCGTCATCCAACAGACCGGGTACAACCATGGCTTCATGGCACACGTCCGCGTTAGCGATAAAACGGAAATGCACCGGCTGCTTGCCCGCAACCGGGGGGGCGTCGATATCGATCTCCTGCTCCAGCTCCATATGGATACCCGCAGGGACCTGGTGCTCAGCCGTCGTGTGCTGGATCACCAGAATACTCCGGTCTTCATGGCTGACGCTGAAGACGATGCGTGCCGCCCGGTCCAGTAACACGAAATCACTTTCCGCATAGCCATCATCGATGCGCAGATACTCTGGACTGACCAGTACCCGTACCGGGTAACTGTCTGTACCGGCCTCCTGCTCCTGGTACAGCAGAACGGTTGCCGTGTAACCGGCTGCGGGCTGAGTAATGCCGACACCATCCTGGCCATTCTCAGCGGTTGAACAGGAAGCACCGACAGCAGCCAGCATCAGAAGTGCGAATAACCTGTGACCGGTCATCATTATCACTTCCGTGTCATCTCGTGCAGCAATTCCAGTTCATCATAACCAAAACCGGCCTGCTGTCTCGCCTCGTCATTCAGCGGATGCTTTACCCGGCCAGGCATGTATTCATTCAGCAACTCGCGGAAGGTTTGCAGTGGGTCGAGATCACGTTGCCGGCACAGGAAGCGGTACCAGCGCGAGCCGATCTCGACGTGACCGATCTCGTCACGGAAAATGATCTCCAGCACCCGCGCACTGTCCGCGTCCCCTGCCCCATACAGGCGTGCAATCATCCCCGGCGTGACATCCAGGCCGCGCGCCTCCAGTACCCGGGGCACCAGCGCCATGCGCACCAGGACATCATGATCTGTGCGGCAGGCCATTTCCCAGAGGCCGTCATGCGCCGGGTAATCCCCGTAGTCATGCCCCAGTGAGCGCAGACGATCTCTCAGGAGCTCGAAATGCCGCGCCTCTTCAGCGGCAACCCGGACCCAGTCACTGTAGTAGGCCGGCGGCAGACCACGAAAGCGGTAAACCGCGTCCCAGGCCAGGTTAATGGCATTGAACTCGATATGGGCCAGCGCGTGCAGCAGGGCCGCCCTGCCCGTCTCGTTCGACAACTTGCGAGACACCACCCGGGACGGGTGCACCAGTTCGGGACGCTCCGGCCGTCCCGGTACGGCAATCGCCTCCGCTGCAGCCGACTCGAGCGGCTGCAGCAGCGCCCCCGCGCGCCAGGCCTGCGCCGTTGCCCGGGTCAAGGCCAGCTTGGCATCGGGATCGCGGGCATCGATGCACTCTCGGGCGTGTCTACACAGACTGGTCACCGCCGCATTATCCACCGGCTGGCCGGCCAATACCGGCGCTGAGTGCCGGTACAGGCCGTCTTCCCGGCATGGCCTCCGCACCAGACCACGGCATGGGCGCTAGAGTGCCGCAAAACCCCGTGCCAGATCCGCCTTCAGGTCGTCGACGGACTCCAGACCCACAGCGAGGCGGATCAGGCCATCGCCGATACCGGCCTCGGTGCGCTGCTCCGGGGTCAGGCGTCCGTGGGTGGTCGTCGCCGGGTGCGTGACGGTGCTCTTGGTGTCACCGAGATTCGCGGTAATCGAGAAGATGGCGGTTGCATCGATCAGCTTCCAGGCACTGGCCTTGCCGCCCCTGACATCAAAGGAAACGATGCCGCCAGAACCCTGTTGCTGCCTGGCGGCCAGTGCGTGTTGCGGGTGAGACTTGAGACCGGGGTAGTAGACGCGTTCGACCCCGGCCTGTGCCTCCAGCCACTGCGCCAGTGCCAGGGCACGCTCGCAGTGCGCCTGCATGCGCACACTCAGTGTCTCCAGCCCCTTGAGAAATACCCAGGCATTGAACGGGCTCATGGTCGGCCCTGCCGTGCGCAGAAAACCATAGATATCCTTGCCGACGCGTTCCTCATCGCCGACAACCGCGCCGCCGATGCAGCGCCCCTGACCGTCCAGGTACTTGGTTGCCGAGTGAATGACGATATCCGCGCCATCCTTCAGCGGTTGCTGCAATGCCGGTGTGCAGAAACAATTGTCCACCACCAGCAGGCAGTCCCGGGCATGGGCCAGTTTAGCGAGTTGGGCGATGTCGGCCACTTCCGTCAACGGGTTGGAGGGCGTCTCGACAAACAGCAGCCGGGTTGAATCACGTATGGCACTGCTCCAGGCGTCCGGATCCGTGAGCGCTACAAAACTGGTATCGATGCCGAACTTTGCCAGGTAGTTAGTGAACAGCATGGTTGTGGTGCCGAATATACTGCGCGATGACACGATATGGTCCCCTGCCTTGAGCAGGCCCGCGCAGGTCGCCAGGATGGCGGCCATGCCCGAGGCCGTGGCGACACAGCGTTCCCCGCCCTCGAGTGAGGCCAGGCGCTGCTCAAAGGTGCGCACCGTCGGGTTGGTAAAGCGGGAATAGATGTTGCCGGGCTGCTCACCGGAGAAACGCGCCGCAGCCTCTGCGGCGCTACCGAACACATAACTGGACGTCGGAAATATCGGCTCGGAATGCTCGCCTTCAGCGGTCCGTTGCTGGCCAGCGCGAATTGCCCTGGTTTCAAAGGCAAGTTCGTTTTCATCCACTTTAGACATGTCTTATCTCCAGGCTGGTCCCTGTTGCCGGGGTTTTATGCCACACCGGGGACATAAAAAAACCCGCTTGCAATAATGCGAAAGCAGGTGCCATCGCTTTAGCTGAATTTGGTAAGCGCCCGCAAGCTGAAATCAAATCGGCGCTGTTTCCAGACAGACTAGTAGAGGTGTTACGGCCTGTCAACAGTTTGAAGAATCAAGCCGTATTATGCAGATCGATACCTTCATTTTCGCTTACACGGCGGTTTTTCTTGGCAGCATCATTGCGGATCAACTGAAGGTCGTGGAGATATTCGCTGCCGATATCGCCGGTAACGTATTCACCGGTAAATACCGATGCATCGAAGCGCTCGATCGTTGAACTGCCCTTCTTGACGGCATCGACCAGGTCAACCAGATCCTGATACACAAGCCAGTCCGCACCGATGGCCTCGCACACCTCCTGTTCGCTGCGCCCATGCGCGATCAGCTCGCTGCCCGTGGGCATGTCAATCCCGTAGACATTGGGATAGCGGACCGGTGGTGACGCTGAGGCGAAATAGACCTTCTTCGCACCCGCATCGCGTGCCATCTGTATGATTTGTGATGATGTGGTCCCGCGGACGATCGAGTCATCGACCAGTAATACATTCTTGCCCCTGAACTCCAGGTCGATTGCATTGAGTTTCTGGCGTACCGATTTCTTGCGCTGCTGCTGGCCCGGCATGATGAATGTCCTGCCGATATAGCGGTTTTTTATGAAACCCTCACGGTAGATAACCCCGAGCTTGTTGGCCAGTTGCAGGGCTGAGGTACGGCTGGTATCCGGGATCGGGATAACCACATCGATGTCATGCCCCGGGCGCACCTGCAGGATTTTCTTGGCGAGCATCTCACCCATTCTCAGCCTTGCCTTGTAGACCGAGACCTTGTCGATCAAGGAATCGGGCCGGGCCAGATAAACGAATTCAAAGAGGCAGGGTGATGTGACGGGATGCTCCGCACACTGACGGGTATGTATCTCCCCGGCCAGGCTCATGAAGACAGCCTCGCCGGGTGCCAGGTCATCGATCAGCTCGAACCCCACCACATCCAGGGCCACGCTCTCGGAGGCCACCATGTACTCGGTCCCCTGTGCGGTCTCCCGCTTGCCGTAGACCAGTGGACGAATTCCGTGTGGATCACGAAACGCGAGTATACCGAAGCCCGTGATCATCGCGACCGCCGCATAGGCACCCTTACAGCGCCTGTGCACACCCCTGACCGCATCGAAGACATCATCCACATCGAGGCGCAGCTTGCGTTGCTGTTGCAGCTCATGCGCCAGGACATTCAGCAGCACCTCGGAATCGGAGTCGGTGTTGATCTGGCGCAGGTCTTCCTGAAACAGCTCCTGCTTCAGCTTGTTGGCATTGGTCAGGTTGCCGTTATGGGCAAGGCTGATGCCATAGGGTGAATTGACGTAGAACGGCTGCGCCTCGGCCGAACTCTCACAACCGGCGGTTGGATAGCGTACATGGCCGATGCCCATGTTGCCTGGCAGACGCAGCATGTGGCGGGTGTGGAAGACATCCCGTACCAGGCCGTTATTCTTGCGCAGGTACAGGCTACCGCCCTCACAGGTCATGATGCCCGCCGCATCCTGACCGCGATGTTGCAGGACAGTCAGTCCGTCGTAGATCGCCTGGTTAACCTGGCTGCGGGCAACGATGCCTATGATGCCGCACATAAATAACCCTCTAAGTAGCTGCGACTGTCAGTAGACTAAGTGTAGGATATGTCGTCCAGCATTCCTTCCGGAATGAGGTCATGAATCCAGATGGCGAATTCCTGGAAATAACCGAGTAACTGGGATTCCTGCCACCAGGAGTCCTGGGGCAGGGCCGTCAGGCCGGCCAGCAGTACCAGCACGGCGACAATGACCGCGCCGCGCGCCACACCGAAGAGCACGCCCAGCATGCGGTCGGTGCCCGTCAGACCGGTCTTGCTGACGAGTTTTCCAGCCAGGTAATTCACCAGCGCACCGAGCAGCAACACGCAAATGAAGAGGATACTGAAGGCCGTGATCTTCTGGACCGAGGGCTCTTCCAGCCACTGTGACAGCACGACGGCCAGGTCCTCGTGAAAGACCATGGCGACCCAGAAAGCCACCAGCCAGGACGCGAGCGCCAGCGCCTCCTTGACAAATCCACGGAAGAGGCTCAAAACTGCTGACAGGACAATCAGCGCAATGATTACAATATCGATCCAGGCCATCGTTGTACATCCTCGAAATAACCGGGCTTCAACGACTTAGCCCATGAACTTTAAATAAATACAAACAGATTGCGATCTTAACAGATATGCGATTACCGCCGCCATGCCCATTCGGGCAGGCGATGCCCTCTGTTCTTAACATCAGTGCCTTATGTGGATCCTGGGCCGCCCGGCGAGCAATGCGGGCTAGCCGTCGCCCTGCACGACCAGGCCCTTGAGCTGCTGCTCCTGAAGCAGGCGCGCCTGCAGCTTTTCCGCCGCTGGCCGGTCATTCAGGGGACCGACCAGTACCCGGTAGGTGGTCTTCCCGCTGGCGGTCACCACATCCTGGAGAAAGGCCTTGAAACCGGCGCGGCGCAAGCGGTCCCTGAGACCCTGGGCATTGGGCTGCAGGCCGAAACTGCCTACCTGGATAACCCATGAGTCCTCCGGGATAACCGTTGCAGGGACCGGCGCGGGGGCGGGTTTCGTTGGTTCCGGTACCACGGCCACCGGTTCAGGTTCCGGTTCAGGCACGCTCTCTGCGGCAGGGGGCTCAGGTGCAGCGGCCTCCTCTGCGACCGGCTCGACTATGGCAGGCATCTGCTGCGATGGGCGCACGGCAGCAGGGGCCGGCAATTCGATCTGCGCGCGGTAATCTATTTTCGGCGGCGCCGGCATACCCTGTGTATGCGGGGACCATTCATCATCCGGTCCCTCCATGATGATGGGAATAAAAATCACAGCCAGGGAGACAAGGACGACAGCGCCTACCAGTCTTTGCTTGAGCTTCTGATCCATGGTGATCTCGCGGTAATCACCGCCAAACCGGGCGGCCTTATACGGGCGTGACTATACCTTACCTGCGCCGGCTTCCGCCACGGTATAGAACGAGCCACAGACGATAATCCTGTCCCCTTCCCGGGCGTTGCGGCGGGCCACCTGGATGGCCTCTCCGACCGACGTGCAGGGATGCAGCCTGTCGGCATCGAGCAGGTCATGTATTTGACTGCAGAGCGCCTCCGAACTCAGCCCACGATCGGTATCCAGACCGGCGGGATACCAGTGATCGATTGCGTCTGACAGGGCATTCGCAACGCCTCTGGCATCCTTGTCATCAAGCATGCCGATGACACAGTGGGTCTGCCCCCGGCAGTGCCGTTCGCCGAGGACTTCGGCGAGACGCCTGGCTCCGTGGGGATTGTGGGCGACATCCAGGATCATTTCCACCGGCCCCGGAATGACCTGGAATCGCGCCGCCAGTTTAATGGAACGCAGCCCCGTGTTGATAGCGGCCTGACTGACCGGCAAACGCTGCTGCAACAGATCCAGCACCATGATCACCCCACAGGCATTCTCGATCTGGTGACGCCCGGGCAATGACGGCAACGCCAAACGTTGATAACTGCGTCCGGGACCCCGCCATTGCCATGTATCCGTGTGGAGCACGTAGCTGAATTGCTGATCGAGGCAGTACCACTCGGCTCCTTTGTCTTCGGCCACCTGCGCCAGGCCTGACGGTGGAAACGGATCACTGCAGACAGCCGGCCGGCCAGTGCGAAAGATCCCGGCCTTCTCCCGGCCGACTGCCTCGCGGTCGTTCCCCAGCCACTGTACGTGATCAATCCCTATAGCGGTGACCAGCGCAACATCAGGATCGACCACGTTGACGGCATCCAGGCGGCCACCCAGTCCGATTTCAAGCAGGACAATATCCAGCGGGGCCTGCTTGAAAATGTGCAGTGCTGCCAGCGTACCGAACTCGAAGTATGACAGAGAGTCCCCCCCGCGCCGTTCATCGACCACCTGAAAAGCCATACACAGGGTCTCATCAGCCACCGCGCTGCCATTCAAACGTACACGATCGTTGTAGTGCTGCAGGTGTGGAGAGGTATAACTGCCGACGCGGTAACCGGCCGCAAGGTATATGGCCTCGAGCATGGCCACACTGGAACCCTTGCCATTGGTGCCGGCAACACTGACCACGGCATTCCGGGTATCCAGCACACCCATGCGCGCAGCCACCCTGGCAACCCGCTCAAGACCCAGATCGATCTTCTCCGGGTGCAGACCTTCCTGCCAGTGCAGCCACTCCGGCAGCGTCGTGAATCGCGGTTTCATGAATCAGCGGGGGATGGTGCTCGGTGTCACGTCAGGATCGGTCGTCTGCAGCAAATAACCGGACACAGACAGGTATGGCAACGGACTGGTGATCGGCTAACCGTTACTAAGGCGAAACAAAGTAAACAGACATCGCATGCGTTATTTCGCCTTAGTAAAAAAGTTTCATTACACTACCCCCACCCTGTCCCGCCCCCTTCAAAGGGGGCGGGGACGTGCGCTCGAATGTCTGCTTACTAACGCACTCATTAGTAAATCAGGCTACAGGAGGCAGCCGGCGCCTCAGGCCACCGGAGCGGGCTGGCCGGTAAGCATCGCCAGCAGTCCAGCGACCTTCTCGCACATTTCCCGACGGTCCACGATCATGTCAATTGCACCGTGCTCGAGCAGGAATTCGCTGCGCTGGAAGCCTTCCGGCAGGGTTTCGCGAACGGTCTGCTCGATCACGCGCGGCCCGGCAAACCCGATCAAGGCCCTGGGTTCAGCGATATTGATATCACCCAGCATGGCAAAGCTCGCCGAGACCCCGCCCATGGTCGGGTCGGTGAGCACCGATATGTAGGGCTGGCCAGCCGCCGAAAGCCGCTTCAATGCCGCACTGGTCTTCGCCATCTGCATGAGTGAAAACAGGGCCTCCTGCATGCGCGCCCCGCCACTTGCGGAAAAACAGATCAGCGGGATCTTGTCTTCAAGACAGGTATTGATGCCGCGCACAAAGCGCTCACCGACAACGGAACCCATGGAACCGCCCATGAAACCGAAATCGAAGGCGGCAGCCACCAGGGGCACGCCTTTGACTGTGCCGCGCATAACCACCAGGGCATCCTTTTCACCGGTCGCCTTCTGCGCGGTGTTAAGCCGGTCCCGGTACTTCTTGCTGTCCTTGAATTTGAGTATGTCCACCGGCTCAAGACTCGTCCCGATCTCCTGCTGCGAATCCTCGTCCAGGAACAGTTCCAGTCGACGCCGCGCCCCAATGCGTATGTGATGACTGCATTTCGGACAGACATCGAAGTTCCTGTCGAGCTCTGAGCGGTACAGGACAGCACTGCAACTATGACACTTGATCCACAGGCCCTCGGGCACGTTGCGCTTGCTGCCGCCGACCGTGCGGATCTTGGAGGGTACCAGTTTTCTGAACCAGCTCATGGTGTCAATTGTACCTTGTTTGTGCCGCCTGCGGCTGCCGTCATGTCGCCGCCTGCGTATCGATGGCGGTGCGCATCGCCGCAACGGTGGCCGCCAGTTCGGCGGGAATCGCCTCTGGCTGGTCGACCAGTCCGGCCACCTTGCCAACCAGTGCACTGCCGACCACGACGGCGTCAGCCACCCGGGCGACCCGGGCGGCGGATTCAGGGTCGCGGATCCCAAAGCCCACACCCAGCGGCAGATCGGTGAAGCCGCGAATCTCGCCCAGCTTGCCCGCGACCGCATCCACATCCAGCCGGTTGGCGCCCGTCACGCCCTTGAATGACACATAGTAGATAAAACCGCTCGCCGACTGGCTGACCGTGCGCATGCGTTCCTCGCTGCTGGTGGGCGCCAGCAGGAAAATCGCATCCAGTGACCGGGCACGCAAGGCATGCGTCAGCTCTGCGGCCTCCTCCGGCGGCATATCCACGGTCAGCACGCCGTCCACACCCGCCTCGGCCGCACCCCTGGCAAACCCCTCGTAACCCCATACCTCGATGGGATTGAGGTAGCCCATCAGGATCAACGGGGTGGTGGTATCGGTGCAGCGGAATTCGCGCACCATGTCGAGTACGTCATGCAGACTGACATGGTGGACCAGGGCACGCTCACAGGCGGCCTGAATCACCGGGCCGTCCGCCATGGGGTCGGAGAACGGTACACCGATCTCGATCAGGTCGGCGCCGGCCGCCACCAGTGCATGCAACAGCGGCACGGTCACATCCGGTTGCGGGTCACCGGCTGTCACA
The DNA here is from genome assembly GCA_947258545.1 of uncultured Ectothiorhodospiraceae bacterium. Lineage (GTDB taxonomy): Bacteria > Pseudomonadota > Gammaproteobacteria > UBA9214 > UBA9214 > CAMYJZ01. Next base: position 45,132 of record CAMYJI010000008.1, on the reverse strand, counting down.
TACGGGATCAATGCCTTGCGCTGGTTCTCGCGCAGTTCCTTGAAACGCGTTTGTATACGGCTCATACCTTGATGCCTTCGAGGTCGGCCACGGTGTGAATGTCCTTGTCACCTCGACCTGACAGGTTCACCACGATGATACTGTCCCTGTCCATGTCGGCCGCCAGCCTGGCGGTATAGGCCAGTGCATGGCTGGACTCCAGTGCCGGGATGATGCCCTCCGTGCGTGTCAGCCGATGAAATGCGGCCAGGGCCTCGCTGTCGGTGACCACGTCATAGCGGGCCCGTCCGCTGTCCTTCAGCCAGGCATGTTCCGGGCCCACACCCGGGTAATCCAGTCCGGCCGAGATCGAATGGGTCTCGATGATCTGACCGTCCTGGTCCTCCATCAGGTAGGTGCGATTTCCATGCAGCACCCCGGGCTTGCCGGCGCACAGCGGTGCGGCATGGCGGCCTGTTTCCAGCCCGTCACCACCGGCCTCGATACCGTAGATCGCCACCTCATTGTCCTCGAGAAACGGGTAAAACAGGCCGATGGCATTGGAACCGCCACCGACGCAGGCAACCAGCGCATCCGGCAGGCGGCCGGTCTGTTCCAGTACCTGGGCGCGCGCTTCCCGGCCGATGACCGCCTGGAAATCGCGCACCATCACCGGGTAGGGATGCGGCCCGGCAACCGTGCCGATAATGTAAAAGGTGTTGTCGACATTGGTCACCCAGTCGCGCATGGCCTCGTTGAGTGCGTCTTTAAGTGTCCTGGAGCCGGACTCCACGCACACCACCTCGGCGCCCAGCAGGCGCATCCGGTAGACATTGATGGCCTGGCGCCGGATGTCCTCCGCACCCATGTAGACCACGCATTCCATGCCAAAACGGGCGGCCACCGTGGCGGTGGCAACGCCATGTTGGCCGGCACCGGTCTCGGCGATGACACGCTGCTTACCCATGCGTTTTGCCAGCAACGCCTGACCGACCGTGTTATTGATCTTGTGCGCGCCGGTATGGTTGAGGTCTTCGCGCTTCAGGTAGATGCGTGCACCACCGATTTCATCACTGAGCCGCTCGGCATAATACAGTGGCGACGGCCGCCCGACATAGTGCCGGAGGTCCGAGTCGAATTCCTCCAGGAACTCCGGGTCTTTCAAATAGCGTTTGTAGGCGGTATTCAGCTCATCCAGCGGACGCATGAGGGTTTCTGCAACAAAGCAGCCACCATAAGGCCCGAAATGCCCCCGTTCATCGGGCAGCGCATCGCTCAGCGCAGCGGTTTCAGCAGCTTGTCTCTGTTCCACAACCGGTCACTCCTTTCATGAAAGCGGATATCTTGTCAGCCGATTTGATGCCCTTGCTGCTTTCCACGCCACTGCTGACATCGACGGCATAAGGCCGGACCCGGCGGATGGCCGTCGCCACGTTTCCCGGTGCCAGGCCGCCGGCCAGGATTAGCGGCAGCGGGAAGCGCTCCGGGACCAGGCCCCAGTCAAAGGGTTCGCCGCCCCCGCCGTGCACCTGCGGTTGCCAGGCGTCGAGCAGCAGACCGGCGGCATCCGGATAGGCATCCACCTGCCCGTGCAGTTCGACCCCGGGTTTCATCGCCACCGACTTGATGAACGGCAGGCCAAAACGCCTGCACTCGGCGTTCGATTCCTGACCGTGAAACTGTAGCAAAGCCAGCGGTACGGTATCGAGCACCTCCTGGATGCTGGCTGGTGCCGCATTGACAAACAGGCCGACAACGCTGACGAAGGGCGCAACTTCAGCCGCTATACCACGCGCCTGGTCGAGCGCCACAAAGCGCGGGCTGTCCGGGTGGAACACCAGGCCGATGGCATCGGTACCGCTGTCAACAGCGCTGTGGGCATCCTCTACACGGGTGATACCGCAGATTTTAACGCGGGTACGCATCATCGGGCCATATTAAAGCATCATCACGGCGGCTGCCTGCGTTCAAGCGTATCAGAAACCTGCGGGATTGAGGGGTTCAGCCCGCATTTCTCACCAGGCGGCGCTAAATCAATATAAAGCATTGATGTAGAGAACGGAGTACTGATCAGGAACAAGCCAGCGTGATGTGGGTGTTGCCTATCCCGGTGAGAAATGCGGGCTAGCGGCCGAAGTCCGGCAGCCAGCCACCCGCCGCTAGTCCGAACCGCTCGGGGTAGCGGACCCCAACCAGGTACAGCCCTGCCGCCGGTGCGGTCACACCGCTGAGCGTCCGGTCCCTTGCGGCCAGCACCTCTGCGACCCACCCGGGCCCTGCCTCGCCACGTCCGACACGGATCAGCACCCCGGCGATACAGCGCACCATATGATGCAGGAAGGCATTTGCCACCACATCGATGTAGAGGAAGTCTCCCTGGCGGACCACCTCCAGTTGATAGAGTGTCCGCACCGGGTGTTTGGCCTGGCAGGCCGCGGCACGAAACGAGCTAAAGTCATGCTCGCCGAGGAGGTGGCGCGCACCCTCCGCCATGGTGGCCGCATCGAGCGGGATATATTCCCAGCAGGTCCTGTCCCTGAGTACGGCCGAACGACAACGCGCGTTGATAATCGCGTAACGGTAATGGCGCCTGCGGGCCGAGAATCGTGCATGGAACTCCGCATCGACAGGTGTCGCCCACTGGACCCGGATATCCGCCGGGAGTTGAGCATTTGTGCCGCGTATCCATGCCTTGGCATCGCGCTGCGCATGACTGTCAATATGCACAACCTGGCCGGTCGCATGAACGCCGGTATCGGTACGCCCCGCGCACACCGTCTTCAATTCATGGTCGGCAACCTTTGCCAGTGCGTCTTCCAGGCAACCCTGCACGGTCCGGCCTGATTGCTGGCGCTGCCAGCCACAGAAATCCGTGCCGTCGTATTCAACACCCAGGACTATACGCATGCCGACCGCAAGTGCCAGTATCGCTTGGTCATCGAAACAGCCCGGGGGAAGTCGATGGATTTACAGACCGGCCAGAAAGCCGATCAGTGCGGCCAGCAGGAGCGGGATCAGCCATTCAAACGCGGCAGGTGCTTCGGGCTCGGCGACATCGATCACCGCACTGGCGGACTTGTCTGCCTGTGCCAGCACACTGGAATAGACGGCATTTGCATGGAAGACCAGGCGCGACAGGCCGCGTGCCTGCTCCGTTTTTTGCTGCAGGGCGTCACTCAACATGGCCTGTACGGGTACCACAGCTTCCAGGGTAAGCAGTACGCGGACAGCGAACCGCTCGCGTGCCAGCGGCCCCAGGAACGGGGTACTAAGCTGCATGAGTGCAGATACCAACTGACCGCGTTCCGTCACCTGGAGCAGATAATGCACCGCGCTCACGATGCAGACCAGCGCGACAATGCGAACCAGTCCGTAACCGAGTCCCTGCCGTGTTGGTGAAAACTTGTCCAGCTCAGGCCACAACAGTTCTCCAGGTGTCCACCACCCGTATACAACCAGGATGGCGACCAGCAACCAGCGCAGGCGTATGACCATCCGCAGCAGTCCGCCCAGTGCCGGAAATCCCGCCAGGGTGTAGGCCAGCAACAGGCCAAATGACGCGCCAATCAGCAATAGGGGATGTGCCAGCGCCATGCCGGCGATGAAGACCAGCAGGACCACGATGCGGACAAGCGGATGCAGACGGTAATTATTCATCCCGGACAGGCCCGTGGCCGACGCCATCAACCGGGTCAGACCTCGGTAAGTTTGTTGAACAGTTCCTCTGCTTCGGTCTTTTGCTGCTCATTGCCCTCCTCAAGCACCTCTTCCAGGATGCTGCGGGCACTCTCGGGGTCACTCATGTCAATGTAGGCACGGGCAAGATCGAGCTTGGTGCCGGCTTCATCGGATTTGTCGAGCAGGCCCTCGGTGGCATCCTCTTCATCCGAAACCCCTGTGTCATCCAGCGTGAACTCGATGGAGTTATCGGCCGACTCGTCGGGTTCGACGCTGTCTTCCATGCCCTCCAGCTCTCCGGCCAGATCGGCTTCCGGCGGCAGTTCCTCCATGTCGGACAAATCAATATCGCTGTCCTGGGTTACTGCGCTGCCCCCGTTACTACTGTAGAGATCGCTGTCAGGAGAGAGCTCATAACCCATGACAGCTACCTTCTTCCAGATCGGGCTGTCTTCACCAGCCATTTCACGGAAATTTTCCGCGAGACTGTTGAAGGCTTCCGTGTTACCGGATACCCGGTAGATCTCCAGCAGTTTCACCATGAGTTCCATGTCCTGGGGATTGTCCCGCAGGGCTCCCTTGACAACATCCTCAGCCTGCTCAAACCGGCCATAGGCAATGTAAACGTCCGCTTCCGTCAGCGGGTCACCACTCTCCGTATCCTGTATTGCGCCCATAGTGTCGTCTGCTACGGGTGGAGTTGGAGTTTCGGTCTCTTCCTCGTAGACCGGAACGGCCGGGATCACCGGTTCCTGTCTTTGCGCAACCTGTGAGCCCGCCAGCTGGCTTTCCATGGTGGGTTCTTCACTGAATATGTCGTCGTTCTTGCGTTGCCGCGTGGTAGCCCAGAGAAATCCACCCAGTACCATGGCGGCAAGTACGCCCAGGGCCGTCAGCACCGGGTTGTCCAGCAGGCGGGCCACCAGTCCCGCTGGCTCTCCCTCGCTGCTGACGTCTTCAACCACTTCATCAATAACAAGCTCTTCGTCGGCTTGCGTCATTTCAGCGTCCGGGGTGGCAGGTGATTCCTGCTCCGCTATTGCGGGCAACACATCGGTTGCTGCCAGCGGCTCGGCCCCAGCATCAGCTACCGTATCTGTTGTCGCTTCGCCCTCCAGTCCCACACGATTCTGCATGCTGGCGAGTTGCGCGTCTTTCAGCTCCAGCAGCCGCTTCATCGCCTCGACCTGTTCTTCAAGTTTGCCGACACGGGATTGCAGTTCCTCGCTCTGGGCGCGAGCGGCCTCCGACTCATCGGTTGCCAGTGCCAGCTGCTGCTTGAGGTCGCTGCTTGCCGGCGCATCTTCCGCAGGCTGTTGTACCTCCGCTTCCGCTGAGCCAGTGCCCGCCGCCCCAACGATGGCATCACCCTCGGGAGCCACCAGTTGCAGACGGGTCTCGGTGCCCATCTCGGGAGCCGTCTCAGCTGCCGCTTCCGCCACGGCCTCCTGAACCGGTGCCGTCTTCACGGTACGGGCGGCACGCCATTCCGCAGTCTGGCGCCGGGCCTCGAGCACGGCATCAGACCGGCTCAGGGAAAGCACCTCGTCCCGGTCCGGTACCCGGAGTACGGCACCGGCCCTGAGATAGTTGATGTTGTTATTGATAAACGCCTCTGGATTTGCGCGCTGCAGGGCCAGCATCATTTGCTGCATGCTGATATCGCTGCCCGACCGCAGCTTTTTCGCGATATCCCACAAGGTCTCACTGCGTCTGACCGGACCGTAAGGGTCTGTCGTCGTTGCCTGCACCGGTGCGCTTGCTACCGGTGGCGGTGGCGGTGACGGCGCGGGACGTACCTGGCGAGGCGGCGTCGGTGCCGGCGCTGCCGGCTGCACGCTCACCGGCGGCGTTGCCGGCTGCACGGTGACCGGTGGCGCTGCCGGAGTCACCGGCGGTCGTGGTGCGACCGGGGTAGCCGGCATGGTATACGGCGGATCGACCAGCACTGTGTATTGTCTGACCAGCCGCCCCCTGCTCCAGGCCACCTCCAGCAGGAACTCGAGAAACGCCTCGCGCACGGGTTCCGTGGTGGATATGCGTATGACCGGCTTGCCCGCCGGAGTACGTTCAACACTGAATTTGAAGTCGTTCAGAATCCGCGTTTTGTTGATACCTACACGGGCAAAGGCCTCGCTGGACGCGATGCTGACCTTGAGTTCATCGAGCTCGTCATCGGTTGCAGATGTCAACTCGACTACGGCCTGCAGGGGATTGTTCAACACCGAATTGATCTCGATGCTGCCCAGGCCAAGAGCTAGGACCTTCGAGGATGTAACAATAAACAGCAAGGTTACCGTTAGCGCCGATCTCCAGAACATATTCGTCCCCCTAGTTTGGTTCTTCCCTTGAACGTGCGCGCCCGTGTCCATCAGCACTGAAACATCGGCCGTGAAGGCGCTCCAAGCCCGCAAACTATAACCGAAATTCTACAAATAATCTTTCACCAGAATTTCGGCGATCTGGACACTGTTCAAGGCCGCACCCTTGCGGACATTATCCGCCACCACCCACAGGTTCAGACCACGGGGGTGCGAGATGTCCTCCCGGATCCTGCCGACATAGACCGGATCGTGATTCGCCCCTTCGGACACGGCGGTCGGGTAGCCGCCGTCGCGGTGTTCATCCAGCACCACCACGCCGGGCGCCTGGGCGAGCAGGTCGCGTGCCTGTGCGGCAGTCAACTTGTCCCGGGTCTCGATATGGAGCGCCTCTGAGTGTCCATAGAAGACCGGCACCCGCACCGCGGTGGGATTAACCTGGATCGTATCATCTCCCATGATCTTCCTGGTTTCCCAGACCATCTTCATCTCTTCCTTGGTGTAGCCGTTGTCCTGGAACACATCGATATGCGGCAGGACATTGAAGGCAATCTGCTTGGGATAAACCTTAGCCTTTACCGCCTGGCCATTCAGCAGGCTGGTCGTCTGCATCGCAAGTTCCTCGATAGCCTCCTTGCCTGTGCCGGACACGGCCTGGTAGGTGCAGACATTGATTCGCTCGATACCGGCTGCATCATGCAGCGGCTTCAGGGCGACCAGCATCTGAATGGTCGAACAGTTCGGGTTGGCAATAATTCCATGGCGGGTATAGCCCTTGATGTGGTCCGGATTGACTTCCGGCACCACCAGCGGGATATCGTCCTGGTAACGGAACTGCGAGGTGTTGTCGATCACGACACAGCCGGCCTTTGCAGCAAGCGGTGCATACTTCTCCGATACCGTGGCACCCGCAGAAAACAGACCGATCTGAACGCGCGAGAAGTCAAAGCTGCCCAGATCCTCGACCGTCAGGTGCTTGCCGCCGAACGCGACCTTTTTGCCCGCAGAGCGCTGGCTGGCCAGGGGATAGACCTTATTGACCGGAAAGTTGCGTTCAGCCAGGATCTCCAGCATCACCTCACCCACAGCGCCGGTGGCGCCGACAACGGCCACATCAAATTTACCTGTCATTTCTCTCCACTACCTGTTGCATGGCCTGGTATCACCAGGCGGATTAAAAAAACGCTTGTCAGACGGCACGTAGTGCGGCCACGACGGCATCACCCATCTCTGCGGTGCCGACAACCTGTATGCCGGGCGAGGCAATATCCGGGGTCCGCAGTCCACTGTCGAGCACCTTGCCCACCGCGTCTTCAATCCGTCCGGCCAGTTCCGGTTGATCCAGACTGTAACGCAGCATCATGCCCACCGAGAGGATGGTGGCCAGCGGATTGGCTACACCCTGGCCCGCGATGTCCGGTGCCGAGCCGTGTATCGGCTCGTACATCCCCTTGCCACGGCTGTCCAGCGATGCCGACGGCAGCATGCCAATGGAGCCCGTCAGCATGGCCGCCGCATCGGATAGAATATCACCGAACATGTTGGTCGTGACCATAACATCGAACTGCTTGGGTTCACGTACCAGCTGCATGGCAGCGTTGTCCACGTACATGTGGCAGAGTTCAACGTCACTGAATTCGTCCTTGCCCAGACCGCTGATGATCTCGCGCCACAGCTCGCTGCATTCGAGCACATTTGCCTTGTCCACTGAGCACAGCCTGCGTGAGCGCTTGCGTGCGATCTCGAACGCGGATCGCCCGATTCGTTCGATCTCCGATTCACTGTAGACCAGCGTATTGAAACCCTCGCGCTGGCCGTCGTCCCGGTACCGGATGCCGCGCGGTTCGCCGAAATAGATACCGCCAGTCAACTCACGCACGATCATGATATCCAGTCCGCTGACGACCTCGGGTTTCAGCGTCGAGGCATCGGCCAGTTGCGGGTAGAGAATGGCGGGGCGCAGATTGGAAAACAGTTCCAGCCCGGCGCGCAATCCCAGCAGGCCCTGTTCCGGGCGCAGGCCGCGCTCCAGCTGTTCCCACTGCGGACCACCGACCGACCCCAGCAGGATGGCGTCGGCCTGACGTGCCAGCGCCAGGGTCGGCTCGGGCAAGGGATGTCCAGCCGCCTCATAACCGGCACCGCCGACGGGCGCATGCTCGAATTCCGCGGACAGTCCGAATTCCTGCTTCAGGCAATGCAGGACCTTTTCCGCCTCGGCGACGATCTCGGGACCAATCCCGTCACCAGACAGTATTGCTATTTTACTATTCATATTATTTGGTTACACGGTAATTCTCAGATTATTTATCAAACAGCCATGGGGCTTCGAACCGGCGTTTTTCCTCGTAGCGCCGGATACTGTCGGCATGCTTCAGGGTCAGCCCGATGTCATCCAGTCCCTGGATCAGGCAATCCTTGCGAAACGGATCCACCTCGAAGCCGATAGCCTCTCCCCCGGGTGTCGTGATCTGTTGGGCGGGCAAGTCAACGTGGAGCGTATACCCGGATGACCCGGCGACCGCCTGGAACAGGCGATTCACAGTCGCGCTATCGAGCACAACCGGGAGTACCCCGTTCTTGAAACAGTTATTGAAAAAGATATCCGCGAAACTGGGGGCGATGACCACCCGGAAGCCGAAATCGAGCAGCGCCCAGACGGCGTGCTCGCGCGACGAGCCGCAACCGAAATTCTCGCGCCCCAGCAGGATAACCGCATCCTGGTATGGCTGCTGGTTCAGCATGAAATCGGGATTGAGTGGGCGGTCGGTATTGTCCTTGCCAGGCTCGCCGTGGTCCAGGTAACGCCATTCGTCAAACAGGTTCGGGCCAAAGCCGGTACGGTGTATCGACTTGAGGAACTGCTTGGGAATAATGGCATCGGTGTCTACGTTCGGCCGGTCCAGCGGCGCTACGATTCCCGAGATGACGGTGAATTTTTCCATACTGTTTAGCCCGCTTTTCTCACCGGAATCCCGGATGCTGGTCGCTCCCGGCATCCTGCCTCCCGCGGCACTTGATGTACAAGGCCTCTTCGCAGCCTTGCCCTGTACATCGCAAGTCCGGGCGCGGGCAATGCCCGAAACACACTGTCTTCTTCTTTATCTGCACTCTATTCATTACCTCAGTATCTTATGCGACTCTATCGCCGCCCGGTGAGAAATGCGGGCTAGCCCTCGCCCTGTTGCCGGATATCCGTGAAGTGGCCGGTCACTGCTGCGGCCGCGGCCATTGCCGGACTGACCAGGTGGGTGCGGCCACCCTGCCCCTGGCGCCCTTCGAAATTCCGGTTCGAGGTGGAGGCACAGCGATCGCCGGCTTCGAGCCGGTCGGCGTTCATGGCAAGGCACATGGAACAACCCGGTTCACGCCATTCGAAACCGGCCTCGGTAAAGACACGGTCCAGTCCCTCCGCCTCGGCCTGCTGCTTGACCAGGCCGGAGCCCGGCACCACCAGCGCCTGCCTGATTCCTGCAGCCACTTGGCGACCCCGGATGGCTGCCGCTGCCGCGCGCAGGTCCTCGATGCGGGCGTTGGTGCAGCTGCCGATAAACACGTGGTCCGGACGAATATCGGTAATCGCCATACCCGGCTGCAGGTCCATATAAGCCAGGGCATTGCGCATGCCCTCGCGTTTGACAGGATCGGGCTCGGTATCCGGGTCAGGGACCACGGCGTCGATAGAACTTACCATTTCAGGCGAGGTGCCCCAGCTCACCTGGGGTGCCAGGCGGCCACCGTCCAGGCTGACCACCCGGTCAAATCCGGCGTCTGCATCACTGTGCAGATCAGCCCAGGCGGATACCGCCTGCTCCAACTGCGCCCCGTGCGGGGCATAGGGCCGATCTGCGAGGTATTCGATCGTGGTGTCATCCACGGCAATCATCCCGGCGCGGGCACCGGCCTCGATCGCCATGTTGCAGACCGTCATGCGGCCTTCCATCGACAGGTCGCGAATCACCTGGCCGGCAAATTCCAGTGCGTAACCGGTGCCTCCGGCCGTGCCGATCTTGCCGATGATAGCCAGCACCACGTCCTTGGCGGACACGCCGGCGGCCAGCCGGCCATCGACGCGAATCTGCATGTTCCCGGATTTCTTCTGGATCAGGCACTGCGTTGCCAGCACATGCTCGACCTCCGAGGTACCGATGCCGAAGGCCAGGGCACCGAAGGCGCCGTGGGTCGAGGTATGGGAATCGCCGCAGACCACCGTCATGCCGGGCAACGTGGCACCCTGCTCCGGGCCGATGACATGCACGATGCCCTGGCGGAGATCAGCCATGGTGAACTCGGTGATGCCGAAATCGCTGCAATTCCGGTCAAGGGTCTCGACCTGCACGCGCGAGACCGGGTCGGTGATGCCGGCCGAACGATCGGTCGTCGGCACGTTGTGGTCCGGTACGGCCAGGATTGACTGGCTGCGCCAGGGCCGGCGTCCGGCCAGGCGCAGTCCTTCAAAGGCCTGCGGGGAAGTGACCTCATGCACGAGGTGCCGGTCGATATACAACAGGGCCGTCCCGTCCTCGTCCTGTCTTACGAGATGGGATTCCCAGAGTTTGTCGTAGAGGGTCTTGCCGGACATCGGTGCCAGTTCCGAATTCAGTCATCACACAGGCGGGAGATTATATAGGATGGCAGGAGCGAATACAGGCAGGATCGGCAGCTGTCAGATATCCCCCTTAATGCCACGGTAGACGACGGCCAGTGCGCACAGGCTGGTCACGGCGGCCAGCAGGAACATCGCCCCGGGATTGATGCCGGTCCACAGATAACCGCTCACCAGGCTCCCGACCGCCCCGCCCGCACCAAAACTCAGGCTGCTGTAAAGTGCCTGGCCGCGCCCCTGATGTGCCCCTGTAAACAGGGCATGGATCATGTAGATCGCCACGGCATGGTAGAGCCCGAAGCTTGCCGCGTGCAGGGTCTGGGCAAGCAGGATCACCGGCAGGTAGCCTACGAACAGGGCAATCAGCAGCCAGCGCAGTGCGGTGAGACCAACAGCGACCAGCAGCAGGCGGCGGGCGCCAAAGCGCGGCAACAAACGCGGCATCACCAGGAACACGCCGATTTCGGCAATCACGCCCAGCCCCCACAACTGCCCGATCAGCGAACGCGAATAACCGAAGTCCTCCAGATAAAGGGTAAAGAAGGCGTAGTATGGCCCGTGGCTGGCCTGCATCAGAAAACACACGCATAGCAGCGAGATCACCAACGGCCGTCCGAGGACATTGCGCAGCGGTTCCTGGTCGAGTGGTAAATGACCGGCCGCCGATTCCGGTACCGTCAGGCTGCTGAACAGGATAGCAACAAACAGCCCCATCACGACTGCGGGTAGCATGCCGGCACCGTAGTTATCCAGTAACGGTCCGAGACCGGCAGCGGTGATAATAAAACCGACCGACCCCCACAGGCGGATACTGCTGTAACGCCAGGTATCGCTGCCGAGGTGGTTCATGGTCGTCGCCTCGAACTGCGGCAGCGACGCATTCCAGAAAAAACTGAACATGATCATCACCCCCGCCAGCCACCAGTAGCTGCTGCCTGCGAAGACGCCGGTGAAGGCGATGGCCGCCAGCAGCGAGGCGATCCGCACGATCGCCATGCGCTGACCGGTGTGGTCGGCGATCCAGCCCCAGACATTGGGTGCCACGATCTTGGTTGCCATCAGGATCGCGACCAGTTCACCGATATCGGTCACACTGAAACCCAGGGACTTGAGATACAGGCTCCAGTAGGGAACCAGCGCACCCAGGGAGGCGAAATAGAACAGGTAAAAGCCGGACAGGCGCCAGTAGTTCATGCCGGGTCCAGCGCGGGCTAATACAACGGGGAGTGCGCGGGTCTGATGCGGCTATTCATCCGCACTCGGAGGAATAACCGGTGTGTCCGATTGTACATCCAGGTTCTGCGCACGATGGCGCAGCAAGTGGTCCATGAGTACGATGGCCAGCATGGCCTCGGCAATCGGCGTGGCACGGATGCCGACACAGGGATCATGGCGCCCCGTGGTAACCACCTCAACGGGCTCACCGCGGGTATTCACCGTTCGCCCGGGCAGGCGGATACTCGAGGTCGGCTTCAGGGCGATACTGGCGAGAATGTCCTGACCACTGGAAATACCGCCCAGCACCCCGCCGGCGTGATTACCGAGAAAGCCCTGCGGGGTGATCTCGTCACGGTGCTCCGTGCCCTTCTGGGCGACACAGGCAAAGCCGGCGCCGATCTCCACACCCTTCACGGCATTGATGCTCATCAGGGCGTGGGCAATATCCGCGTCCAGGCGATCGAAGATCGGCTCGCCCAGGCCCGGCGGCACTCCCGTTGCCACCACATTGACCCGTGCACCGACGGAGTTGCCCTCCTTGCGAAGGGCATCCATATAATCCTCGAGTTCCTTCACCCGGGAGGGGTCGGGACAGAAGAAGGGATTGTCCTCAACGCTGTCCCAGTCCAGGAGTTCCAGTTCGATGGGCCCCAGCTGGGCGAGATAACCCCGGATCCGAACGCCCTGTTTCTCGGCGAGGTATTTCTTGGCGATGGCCCCGGCCGCCACCCGCAGGGCCGTTTCGCGCGCCGATGAGCGCCCGCCGCCGCGATAGTCACGAAATCCGTATTTCTGCTGGTAGGTGTAGTCCGCATGTCCGGGGCGGAAGCGGTCCATGATCTTGGAGTAGTCCTTGGAACGCTGATCGAGATTATGGATCAGCAGGCCAATGGGGGTGCCGGTTGTTTTCCCTTCGAAGACGCCCGAGAGGATCTGTACCTCGTCGGTCTCGCGTCGCTGGGTGGTATGCCTGGACTTGCCCGGCTTGCGGCGGTCCAGGTCACGCTGAAGATGCTCTGACGACAATTCCATGCCAGGTGGGCAGCCATCCACGATACAGCCAAGTGCCGTGCCGTGGCTTTCGCCGAAACCGGTAACCGTAAAAAGCTTTCCGAAGCTGTTTCCCGACATGCGGCTATTGTAACGGCATAAGCATCGTGCGTCCCGCTTTTATTGTTCATGTTCCTGTTAAAGAACAAACGCTTCCAGCCGATATAAACCTGTGTACTAGTAAACCGGATTCAAGGAGATACTGCCATGGCACAATCGGCTAAAACCAGTTCGCGGGTTGGCAATTATATGGGACAACCCATTTACCAGACCTTCGAGTCAAGCAACGGGACCTACGTCTTCGACCGGATCGCGGAGAACGTCGATGGAGAATTTCCGCTGGAGCAGCTAAAGAAGAACGAGCTACTGATCAGACCCGGCCTGATTTACCGCACCAAGGGCTAGCCTCACGCCGGCCGGCGCGTACTGCGTTCCCGGCTGGTCTCTGCTTAGATATCCAGACCCTGCCTGTGCGTTTCGTTGATCTGGTATAGCAGCTTGATGAACGGGAGCTCCCGCTCATTGTGCTGTTTCACGATGCGCATGAGCGGCAGGTCAGCGCGCCCGAACAAATAGCTACCGTCGGCCATCGACGCGCGCAGTTCGCGCAACTCCGCCAGCAGCACTTCCTGATAGGCCGTATTGGCATCGACCGCCTCCATGTCGTAACCCATAGACGCACGCAGTTCCTCGAGATCGAATATCACCTGGTCCACCAGGCCCGCGTATTCCTCAGCTGACCGTGCTCTTTCACCCATCATCGGTTCACTCCTTCCTGCGCGTCACTCGCGCTGGCACGTGACTTTACCCGGCAATCGAACGCCTGGCGGTACTCCAGCAACTGGTGCCGCTCCAGTAAAAACACACCCTCTCCGCCGTGCTCGATATCCAGCCATAGAAACGGTACGTCCGGGTAACACGCCATCAGGGCCTCCTGGCTATAGCCAACCTCGACGATTAGTATCCCGGATTCGGTCAGATGATCGGCGGCCTCTGCCAGTATCCGCGCCACGACATCCATACCATCCGCACCCGCGGCCAGTCCCAGGACCGGCTCATGCCGGAACTCCTGCGGGAGTGTCTGCATCTCCCCGAGCGAGACATAGGGCGGGTTGGACACAATCACGTCATAGCGTTCGCCCTGTAGCCCCTCGAACAGGTCTGACTCGAGCAGCCGGACACGCTGCTCCAGACCGTGATGTTCGACATTCCGCTGCGCAACGGCCAGGGCATCGGGCGAGAGATCGACGGCATCCACGCGGGCTTCCGGAAAGGCATGGGCACAGGCAATACCGATACAGCCACTGCCGGTGCACAGGTCAAGCACGGCACCGACCTGCTGCGGAACAACCCAGGGGACAAACCGATCCGTGATCAGTTCGGCTATCGGGGAACGCGGCACCAGCACGCGCTCGTCGACATAGAAAGACAGGCCGGCAAACCAGGCCTCGTGTGTCAGATAGGCCGCCGGCTTGCGGGTCTCGATGCGTGACTCGAACAGCTTGATGACCTGCTTGCGTTCGGCAGCAGTCAGCACGCTGTCGAGGTATTCCTCCGGCAGTTCATGGGGGAGGCGCAGCGTATGCATCACCAGTGCCGCCGATTCGTCAAGTGCATTATCGGTTCCATGCCCGAAGACCAGGCCGGCCGCGTTGAAGCGGCTGGCACCCCAACGGATAAAGTCACGCACAGTTGTCAGTGTATCCATAACAGCTTCCCGGCGTAACGGTTGCCGACATACTCGCCCCGATGGAGGTTCCCGATAATATGTGTTTGTTTAATGAAGCGCGCCAGCGTCTATGGAATAATGCGCCACCATGACAGCACAACGCACCCCATCGAAACTGCGCCTAGCCCTGCTTTTCGCAGTCACCGCGGTCCTGGCACTGGCCGCGGGATACTGGGCCTCCGGCTTTCTGCTCAACAGGCCGGCCGGCCTGGCAGACCTGCAGGCCACGCACTTCAGGGAGGCACGGGCACTGCAGCCGTTCGAACTCGTTGATCATACAGGAAAAGCCTTCACCAATACCGCGCTCAAGGGACACTGGTCGTTCATCTTCTTCGGCTATACCCACTGCCCCGATGTCTGCCCGACCACCCTGTCCGTGCTCAATAGCGTGGCCAAACGCCTCCAGGACCAGGCCGATCCGATCAGGTACGTCTTCATCAGTGTCGATCCCGAACGCGACACGCCGGATAAAATGGGCCAGTTCGTGTCCTATTTCAACGCCGAATTTATCGGGGTTACCGGCACGCCCGGGGCCATCGGCCAGTTGACCCGGCAGCTGGGTGTCATTGCCGCACGGGTCGAGGACGAGGCTGACGCGGAAAACTACCTGGTCGACCATACCGCCAGCATCCTCTTGATTGATCCCGACGGTCACTTCCACGCACTGTTCTCGCCACCACTCAAGGCCGCGAACATCGTCGCGGACTTTATTCGGATTGCACAGGCCTACTGATATCGCCATGAAACAGACAAACATCCTACTGGGCGCCCTGCTTGCCCTGCTCTCCTCGCTGATCGCCGTGGCGGACTCCTCCCTCGTGATCACGGATCCCTGGGTCAGGGAGGCGCCCCCCGGCGCTGACGTGCTGGCGGCCTATATGACGATCGCCAATCCCGGCGCCAATACGGCCACCATCATCGCCCTCAGCAGTCCCGACTTTGAACGCATAGAAATCCACCGCACCCTCGTCGAGGACGGTGTCGCCAGGATGGTCCCCGTTGAATCACTGCGGATCGCTGCGGCAGAACGGGTCGTATTCGAACCCGGTGGCATGCACCTGATGCTGTACAACCCGAAGCGTCAGCTGCGCGAGGGTGACAGCGTGTTGCTCGATCTACAGCAGGCCACTGCGGCCAGCATCCGGGTAGATGTCCCGGTCGTTAAAATGAACACCGATGACGATGACGATCATCATCACCATCACTAGCACGCCACGTCGCCCCGGCAAGCAATGCGCAGCTCGGCACTGACAGACTGGCTGAAGTCCTGGCCGATCGCCGTATTGCCGCATCACCTGCTCTCCAGCATCGTGCGTGCGGCGACGCGCTGGCAGACCGTCTGGTGGAAGAACCTGCTGATCAAGTGGTTTATCCGTCAGTTCCGTGTGGACATGACAGAGGCGCAAGACCCCGACCCCGGGCATTATGCCGATTTCAACAGCTTCTTTACCCGTGCCCTGAACCCCACTGCCCGCCCGCTGGCGAGCCAGCCCCAGTCTCTGGTCAGCCCGATCGATGGGCGTATCAGCCAGATCGGCAGTATCAGCGACGGCCGCCTGCTGCAGGCCAAGGGCCGGGATTATTCTCTGGTGACGCTGCTGGGCGGCAGTGAGGAACGCGCCCGTGTCTTCCAGGGCGGCAGTTTCGCCACCCTGTATCTATCACCGCGGGACTATCACCGTATCCACATGCCCTGCAAGGGGCAACTGATGGAGAGCGTCTACATCCCCGGGCGCCTGTTCAGCGTGGCGCCGCACACCACGCGCGCGATCCCCGGACTGTTCACCCGCAACGAACGCCTGGCCACCCTGTTCGACACGCCGTCCGGACCCATGGCCCTGGTCATGGTGGGCGCTATCTTCGTGGCCTGCATGGAAACGGTATGGGATGGCGTGGTCCGGCCGGCCGGACCCGGTATCCAGGTATGCCACTATCGCGGCGGTGCCGGATCCAGGGTTGAACTCCACCAGGGTGACGAGATGGGACGTTTCAACATGGGGTCAACCGTCATCCTGCTGTACGGCCCGGGACAGGCACAGTGGCTGGAGGGCCTGGCAGCCGGCCAGCCGCTGCGTATGGGCGAACTCATCGGACATCTCCAGTCAGGCCCCTGACCCTGCCACCCTGTTAACCCGAGGACCGGCTCCGCGTTAGTAGGAGGTGAGTTAACAATCAACGGAGCCGATACCATGAATACCAGAACCACGACCCTTCCTGTCCTGCTTGCCGCGGGCCTGTTTCTCGGTCTGGGCCAGTCCGCCCAGGCCGGTGATGACCATTTTTCAATTTACTATGAAAATAGTGGTCGCTCAGGCACTTACGGCCTAGGCTACCGCCATGGCCATGATCACGGATACGGACACTATTTCCCCTTCTACAACCACCATCAGCATCACGGACACCACCGCAGGCATGACCGGGGCCATCATGACGGACACTACAAGAAACACAGAAAGCGTCATCATGACGGACACTACAAGAAACACGGAAAGCGTCATCATGACGGCCATGGCCACTCCGACAGACATCACGGCTTCAAGCGCCGTGACCATGATGATCACGGTCGACGGGGACATGACGGCGACAGGCAACACGGAAAACGTGACAGTCACAGACGCGACAGGGGCCATGACGATCGTGGCCACAGGGACCGGGACAGGCGTGATGGCCGTCAGCGCAGAAATTCATAGGCCGGTATTCGGTATACTGGATCGACGTGATGCCTGCTATCACCTGTCAAGCTGGCAGCCGCTGCTGGCGTGGCTGTTCCCGGGTGCAGTCATGAACGGCGGGGACAGGACGCTGGCCGCAGCGGTCTTTGATATTCAGGATGCCAATTCAGGAACCGAGCTTGCCGTGCAGGACAAGGACCACAACAACCAGGCGCTGGAGGAATTCTTCGCTAACCAGGAAGAAAAAGCCTTCTATGTAGCCTATGCGGCCTTGTGGCACCGCGAGACCGCGATGGACGTAGTGCAGGAAAGCATGCTGCGCCTGATCCAGTACTACCGTGAAAAGCCTGCCGAGCAATGGCCCGCTCTGTTTCGTACCATCCTGAATAGCCGCATCAACGACGTCAGGCGCAAACGCCTGCTGGAACAGGGCAAGCACAAGCTGATTTCCCTGACCGGTCTGTTCCGCAAGGACCAGGAGGAGCGCCATGCCATGGATGAATACGAAATCCCGTCTGCGGAACGCACCGACGGCATTACCGCACCCGAGGTCGAGGCCGTCACAACGGAACTTCGCCACAAGGTCGAAGAGGCCCTGCAGGCGCTGTCGGAACGCCAGCGCCAGGTCTTTATTCTCAGGGAGTGGCGTGGTATGACTATTAAGGAAACATCGCTGACGCTGGGGTGCTCGGAAAACAGCGTCAAGCAACACCATTTCCGTGCCTTGCGGGAACTACGCAAGCAACTGGCGGAGGTATGGGATCATGAATGACCAGACACATCCTGACACGGCATTACTGGATCGTTTGCGCGCCGGCCTGCTGGATGCGACCGCAGAAGAAACATCACGCCTGGAACGGCATATCGAGACCTGCCCGCAATGCCGGGCCTATATGGACGGCTGGAAACTACTGAGGCCCATGGCACTGGGGCCGGAGCTGGATCCCGCTGCCGTATCGAATCAGCTTCGGCAACTTCGGCAGCAGGCCCTGGCTTCCGCCAAACGACCGCGTCTGAGAAATTATCAGCTGCTTGCCACCGCCGCCCTGTTGCTGATCGCGGTGACAGTCGGCTTATGGACCATCCAGTACCAGGACAGCGGCGCACCTCAGATGACTGCACAGGGCAGTGACCCGGTGCCGGACCTCTATGAAGAACTGGATTTCTACCTCTGGCTGGCCGGCCAGAATGGTGATGATGCGCCGCACGAAGACGAGAACGCCAATAGAACTTGAACCATGAAAATACGCTATCACACGCTTGTTGTTCTGCTGTTCACTGCCCTGGTGGCGGCACCCGCAGCCGCCCTTTCATTCGGCCAGGCCCACAATCCGGTACAGATGCTGGCCAGTAACGGCGGCATCCCCTGGGATGCATTGAGCGGGCAGGAACAGGATTTACTGAAAAAGCACCGCCGCAACTGGTCCGGTTATTCGTCAAAGGAACAGGAAAAGCTGCGCCGTGGCGCGCGGCGCTATCTCGAACTCAGCCCCGGCGAACGCAAGACGGTCAAACAGAAACGCAAGCAATATGAAAAGCTGTCGCCGCAGGAGCGCAAACGGCTGCGCGAGGAATACCGCAGTCAGAAGCAGCGTAAATAGCTGTTACGGGACGGTACATATCGCGGGGGTGGCATCTCTGCTATCCTGAGCGGCCTTTTCTCACGGACCCGACTTCCTCAGGCCACTACACCATGCATCCAATGCTGAATATTGCGGTTCGTGCTGCCCGCGGTGCGGGCAATATTATTGTCCGTCACTACGACCGGCTAGACCAGCTCGCGGTACAGACCAAGGAACACAATGACTTCGTCAGCGAGGTCGACCGCCAGGCCGAGCAGGAAATCATCCACACCCTGCGCAAGGCCTATCCGAGTCATGGCATCCTCGCCGAGGAAAGCGGCGTCCAGGAGGGTGACGAGTATCAGTGGATCATCGACCCGCTGGACGGCACCACAAATTACCTGCACGGCTTCCCGCAATTCGCGGTATCGATCGCACTGCGCCACAAGGGGCGCCTGGAGCAGGCCGTTGTCTATGACCCGCTCAGGCAGGAGCTGTTCACCGCCAGTCGCGGTTCCGGGGCCATGCTGAATGACCGCCGCATCCGGGTGACTGCACACCGCCACCTGGACGGGGCCTTGCTGGGCACCGGTTTCCCGTTCAAGAGCCAGCAACACCTGGATGCCTACCTTGATATGTTTCGGGCGCTGTTTCCGCAGACGGCCGGTATCCGCCGGGCCGGCTCGGCCGCCCTTGACCTCGCCTATGTCGCCGCGGGACGCCTGGACGGCTTCTGGGAAATCGGCCTTAACATCTGGGACATGGCGGCCGGGGTGCTGTTGATACAGGAGGCCGGCGGCCTGTCCGCTGACCTTGTCGGCGGGCACGACCACCTCAAGCACGGTCATATCGTCGCGGCCAATCCCAAGCTGTTCCCTGCTATCCTCAAGGCCATCAGGCCCCACGTCACCGAGTCGCTGGCGAAGGCCTGAATCCGGCAGCATTGGTTGTACCCCCCAACACGGTCCACGGTGTTCAAGTTTGGCCGCGTTGCGCCGATTTGATGGGGGTACTGGGAGGGCCTCCCTCCTTAATAACAAACGGACTTAACTAGATTACATAATACTATGAAAATAAAACGAATTAACGGGTGCGCATTGGAACTGATCATGCATGATGTACTGGATGGGATGCGCGACTTCACCCATGAGGCCTGCTGCGGTAGTCAGACGGACACAATGGACATTCTCGGCATCGACAGGGCCGGAACGGCGCACCGGTCGACGGCCCGCATCATCCCCTTCCCGCTGAAATCGCGGACGGTCCGGAAGGCCTGAGCCGGCGCGTGCCGCGCCAGTCGTTCAGGGGACGATCTCTTCCTGCCCGGCGCCTTCCTTCTTGACCGGCATGAGATCGGCTTTGCTGATTCCCAGCATAAGTGCCGCGGTACTGGCGACATAGATCGATGAATAGGTACCGACCAACACGCCGAGGATGAGCGCAATCGAGAAGGAATGAATCACCTCGCCGCCGAAGACGAATAGCGACATCAGAACGACCAGTGTGGTCAGGGAGGTCATCAAGGTGCGTGACAGCGTCTGGTTGATGGAGGTATTGATGATTTCCTGCGGTGTGCCCTTGCGCATCTTGCGAAAGTTTTCGCGGATCCGGTCGAACACCACGATGGTGTCGTTCAGCGAGTAACCGATAACCGCCAGCAGGGCCGCCAGCACGGTCAGGTCGAACTCGAACTGCCAGATCGAGAAGATGCCCATAACAATCAGCACATCATGCACCAGGGCAATGACGGCACCCGGGGCGAACCGAAAGTTGAACCGCACCACGATGTAGATCAGGATCCCGATCAGGGCATAGATCATGGCCAGGCCACCCTGCTCGGTGAGTTCTTCACCCACCTGCGGCCCGACAAACTCCACACGCCGCATCTCGACCCCGGGGTCACCCTTGCGCAGGGCACCCAGCACCTCTTCACTGAGCCGGGCGTTTCCCACGCCCTCGCGGGGTGCAATCCTCACCAGCACATCCCGTGAGGTACCGAAATGCTGTGCCTGGGCATCGGTATAACCGCCATCGACCAGCACGGCACGGACATCACCCAGGTCGACGGATTGCGGATAACCGACCTCGATCAGGGTGCCGCCGGTGAAGTCGATGCCGAAGTTGAAACTGCGCGTCACCATGGAGGCGATGGCAATCGTGACCAGCAGGCAGGAAACGACCATGGCATAGCGCCGCTTGCTCATAAAGTCGATTGCCAGGTTGTGCTTGATTATATCCATCAGCGAGACCTTTTAGATTGACAGCTCAGATCATTAATTTGGCGGCTCGCCGGCCGCCGTAAATCAGGTTGATCACCGCCCGGGTACCCATTATGGCGGTGAACATGGAAGACAGGATGCCGATCGACAACGTGACGGCAAAGCCCTTGATCGCACCGGTACCGAAGCTCAACAACACCACGGCCGCGATCAGGGTGGTGACATTGGCATCGGCAATGGTCGAAAAGGCCTTTTCATAGCCTGCCTGGATACTCGCCTGCGGGCTGTTGCCGTTGCGTATTTCCTCGCGGATGCGCTCGAAGATCAGCACATTGGCGTCCACCGCCATGCCGACCGTCAACACGATTCCGGCAATACCGGGCAGAGTCAGAGTGGCCTGCAGCATTGACAGGATGGCCACGATCAGCACCAGGTTCAGGGCTAGGGCGAGGTTGGCGACCAGGCCGAAAACACGGTAGTAAAGTGCCATGAATACCAGCACCGCGCAGAATCCGATGACCACCGACTTGAAGCCCTGTTCGATGTTCTCCTTGCCGAGGCTCGGGCCTACGGTGCGTTCCTCGATGATTTCGATCGGGGCCGCCAGCGCTCCGGAACGCAGCACCAGGGCCAGTTCATGTGCCTCCTGGGGGCTATCGAGCCCGGTGGTCTGGAAGCGTTTGCTGAATACATCACGGATGGTGGCGACACTGACCACCTCCTCCACCTTCCTGGTAGTACGTACCGGCTCACCGTCGACGATTTTCGTTTCCGTCTTGTTCTCGATGAACACCACTGCCATGGGCTTGCCGACGCTCTCCTTGGTAAAGGCGAGCATCTTGCGCGCACCCTTGCCGTCCAGCATTACCGTTACGTTCGGGGTGCCCGAGTTCTGGTCGAAGCCGGAGCGGGCATTGATAATCTGGTCGCCGGTGACTATCACCCGCTTCTTGAGCAAGACCGGGTTGCCATCGCGCTCGTAGTAGATTCGGGAACCCGCGGGAACCTTGCCGGCCAGGGCAGGCTCGATGTCATGCGCGACGTCGACCGCACGGTACTCCAGTGTTGCCGTGGCCCCCAGGATGCGCTTGGCACGCCCGGTATCCTGGACGCCGGGCAACTGCACGACCACCCGCTTGCTGCCCTGCTGCTGAATAACCGGCTCAGCCACGCCCAGTTCGTTGACGCGGTTGCGCAATGTCAGGATGTTCTGTTGCAGGGCGAACTTGCGGATCTCCTGGATTTCACGTTCAGCGGGCCTGACGTAGATGGCCGGG
This sequence comes from uncultured Ectothiorhodospiraceae bacterium, assembly GCA_947258545.1. Taxonomy (GTDB): domain Bacteria; phylum Pseudomonadota; class Gammaproteobacteria; order UBA9214; family UBA9214; genus CAMYJZ01. Next base: position 22,821 of record CAMYJI010000008.1, on the reverse strand, counting down.
CGGTTCGCGTCGGTATCCTGCATCCCGCGCTCCAGTTCCGGAAAGTCCTTGCCGATCAGCGTATCTGCAGCGGCACGCGCCTCAGTGTCGCTAAACACGATCTGTACACCGTCATCCCCGGGCTGGATCATGGCGTAACGAATCTTCGCCTCGCGCAGCATGGAGCGGAAATCACCCGCATAACGCTCGATGGCCCGGCTTACGGCGGCATCCATATCAACTTCCATCAGGAAGTGCACCCCGCCGCGCAGGTCCAGCCCCAGGTACATGGGCAAGGCATTAATCGCCTGCAGCCAATCCGGCGTCGCGGGTGCCAGGTTGAGGGCCACGACATAGCGGGAACCCACGCCGGCCTTGATGAAATCAACGGCCTTCAGCTGGGTATCGGTATCCGGGAAGCGCACCAGCAGTTGCCGATCGCTCGCCTCGATACTCTGGTAGGCAATGCCCGCCTCATCGAGCACCCGAACGACGGTGTCATTCAGGCTGAGCTCCAACGAGCCGGCGCGTGCGTCGGTGATCTGCAGGGCCGGGTCCTCGCCATAGATATTTGGCAAGGCATACAGGGTGGCGACCAGCACCACGACCACGATCAGGAGGTTCTTCCACAGGGGGGTCTTGTTAATCATGCATTGAATTCCTTGTTGACCGGAATGCTAGCCCGCATTTCTCACCGGGATCCCGGATGCTGGCGCAGGGATCGTGTGTCCGGACGCCGCGCTGGAGCGAAAGTGGTAGCCGTAGCTACCATTTGAGTGAAGCGCAAGTCCGGGCGCGCGAGAACCAGCCAGGGCCGGGATAGGCAATGCCCGAGAAACACTGTCTTATTCCTGATCTGTACTCTATTCATTACCTCAGTATCTTATGTGACTCTACCGCCGCCCGGCGAGAAACGCGGGCTAGGATTCCTTGACGGTCCCCTTGGGCATCAGGTTGGCAACGGCCTGGCGCTGGATCTTTACCCGGGTACCCTCGGCCACCTCCAGTTCCACGAAATTCTCGCCCACCTTGGTGATCTTGCCGAGCATCCCGCCACTGGTCACGACTTCGTCACCCTTGGCAAGGGCCTCGACCATCTGCTTGTGTTCCTTTGCCTTCTTGCTCTGCGGGCGTATGAGGAGGAAATAGAACACCACAAAGATCAAAATCAGTGGCAGAAAACTGACCAGTGGGTCTGCCTGGCCCTGTGGTGCGGCTTGCGCCCATGCATCCGAGATCAAGAAACTCATGACCGTGCTCTCACTCCTGTGGGTATCAAATATGGAAGGCCAGGGCAGGATACGGATCCGGCCCCGGCCAGCAGCCGGTTATTATGGCACAGCTGGTACGATTTGGCCTCGTTGGGCATAAAATTCGCGGCAGAAGGCCTCCAGGCTGTGGTTCTCAATGGCCGCGCGCAGCTCGGCCATGAGATTCTGGTAACTGGTCAGGTTGTGAATGGTATTGAGGCGTGCTCCGAGGATCTCGCCGCACTTGTCCAGGTGGTGCAGGTAGGCACGGCTGTAATGACGGCAGGTATAACAGCTGCAAGTTTCATCCAGCGGCCGGGTATCGGTCCGGTAGCGGCTGTTGCGGATACGGATGACACCGGAACGCACGAACAGGTGGCCATTGCGTGCATTGCGTGTCGGCAGCACACAGTCGAACATATCGATACCAAAGCGCACGGCCTCGACGATATCCTCTGGCTTACCCACACCCATCAGATAACGGGGTGAATCCGCGGGCATCAGCGGGACGGTGGCCTCGAGCACCGCCCTGCGTTCCTCCCACGGTTCGCCAACTGACAGCCCACCGATCGCATAGCCGTCAAAACCAATATTCACCAGCCCGGCCAGCGAGGCCGAGCGCAAGTCGGTGTACACACCACCCTGGACGATGCCGAACAGGGCCGCCGGGTTGTCCGTGTGTGCCATGCGGCTGCGACGTGCCCAGCGCAGCGAGAGCTCCATCGAGTCGTGTGCCTGCTGCTCCGTGGCCGGGTAGGGGGTGCATTCGTCGAACACCATGACGACGTCCGCGCCCAGCGCCCGCTGAATCTGCATGGATTCCTCCGGCCCCATGAACACCTTGTCGCCGTTCACCGGGGAACGGAAGGTCACGCCCTGCTCGGTGATCTTGCGCAGCTCATCCAGGCTGAATACCTGGAAACCACCGGAGTCGGTCAGGATCGGACCCTCCCAGTGCATGAAGTCATGCAGGCTGCCCTGGAGATTGATCACCTCGACCCCGGGACGCAGCATCAAGTGAAAGGTGTTGCCGAGGATCATCTGCGCCCCGCTGGTGAGCAGTTCCTCGGGCGTCATGGCCTTGACCGTTCCGTAGGTACCCACCGGCATGAAGGCCGGGGTATCAACCACACCACGCTCGAATAGCATGCGTCCGCGGCGCGCCATTCCGTCCGTTACGTCCAGCCTGAACTTCATAATCAATATCCTAGCGGCCGTCTGCCCGGTGCATGACAAACATGGCATCGCCATAGCTGTAAAAGCGATAGCCCGCCCGGATGGCATGCATGTAGGCGGACATGATCCGCTGTCGCCCTGCGAAGGCACACACCAGCATCAACAGGGTCGATTCCGGCAGGTGGAAATTGGTTAACAGGGCATCCACGCATCTGAAACGGTATCCAGGCGTAATGAATAAATTGGTTTCGCCACGACAGGGGGCAATTTCTCCGGATTGCGAGGCCGATTCCAGACTGCGCACCACGGTCGTCCCGACGGCCACGACCCGTCCTCCGCGGCGACGGGTCGTGATAATTTTTCGGCAGGTATCGGCATCGACCTCGAAATACTCGTGATGCATGACATGATCCGCGATGTCATCGGCGCGCACCGGCCGGAATGTGCCGGCACCCACATGCAGGGTTACGAAAGCCATACCCACTCCACGCTGTCCAAGCCTTTCCATCACCGAATTATCGAAGTGCAGGCCGGCAGTGGGTGCCGCAACGGCGCCAGGCACACGCGCATAGATGGTCTGGTAACGGTGCCGGTCTTCCGGCTCGTCTTCACGTTTGATATAGGGAGGCAGGGGTATGTGGCCGGAAGACTCCAGCAGTTCCAGCACATTCCGGCTGCAGGGAAATTCGATCAGGAACAGATCCCCTTCCCTGCCGGCAATCCTGGCGCTGACGTCGTCTTCGAGCAGCAGTTGGGTACCAATCCTGGGTGACTTGCTCGCGCGCACATGCGCCAATGCGGTATTGGCCCCGGTAATCCGCTCGATTAACACCTCCACCCTGCCGCCGGTCGACTTGGTTCCGAACAGCCGGGCTGGAATCACCCGGGTATCATTGAACACCAGCAGGTCGCCCGGCTCCAGCAGGTCCGGAATATCGGTAAACTGCCTGTCCTCCAGGGAATCCGCCACCGGATCGAGGCACAGCAGACGGCTTGAACTGCGCGTCCCGGCGGGATGTGTGGCAATCAGCTCAGCGGGCAGTTCATAGTGGAAGTCGTTGCGTTGCATGGCGCGGCATGGTAGCACACAGCGCGCAGGGTATAGTTTCCCCAGCCAGCAGGGATTGCTTATACTAGCTCTACCCTGCCGGGGTGGCGGAACTGGTAGACGCGCCTGACTCAAAATCAGGTGGCCATTGGTCGTGCGAGTTCGACTCTCGCCCTCGGCACCATACTTGAACGACCGGAATCAGCAGGCCGCACATGAATATAAACGGTCCGCATGAAGTTACTGACGACGGCGCCTTTTTACCATTGACCCGGCTTTGGCCTGATAGCTAAGGAATAGATATGTCTGGAACACGTTTTACCCTGGAGGTCCAACCCCGCATCCCGAAGGCGCTGCAACGCCTGGAGGAACTGGCCAATGACCTCCTCTACAGTTGGGACCGTCAGGTACGCCGGCTGTTCACCCGGCTTGACCAGGAACTCTGGGGAAGCTGCGGACACAACCCCACGACCTTTCTCAGGCAGGTTTCACAGACACGACTCGAGGAAGCAGCCGATGACCGCGTGTTCATGGAGGATTTCCTGCGGGTACTGGCGGCGTATGACACCTACAACGAACAGGGTACCCACCCGCTCATCCAGGAATATCTGGACGCCGAAACCGATCTGGTTGCCTATTTCTGTGCAGAGTTCGGCTTTCACGAGAGCCTGCCTATTTACTCCGGTGGCCTCGGCATCCTCGCCGGCGACCATTGCAAGGCCGCCAGTGATCTAGGGATCCCTTTTGTTGCAGTTGGCATCCTCTATCGACAGGGATATTTCACCCAGACCATCGACGAACACGGCAACCAGCTGGCCCACTATATGCCCACCGATTTTCAACAGCTCCCGCTCACCCGGGTCGAGGACGGCAAGGGCAAGCCGCTGGTGGTCGAAGTCGAGCTGCCGGGGCGCACGGTCTGCCTGCATATCTGGAAGGCGAAGGCCGGCCATATCAATCTCTACCTGCTCGACAGTGACCTGAAAACAAACCAGGAACATGACCGCATCATCACCCACCAGTTATACGGAGGCGATAAGAACACCCGTATTCTGCAGGAGATCGTACTCGGAATCGGTGGCGTGCGCGCACTCAGGAAACTGGGCATAGAGCCAACGGTCTGGCATATCAACGAAGGCCACTCGGCATTCCAGATCCTGGAGCGCTGCCGCGAGCGTGTTCAACAGGGCAATAATTTCCACACTTCCCTGGAGGCGGTGGCCGCTGGAACGGTATTCACTACACATACCCCCGTCCCCGCCGGACATGATATTTTCGATCATGGCCTGATCAGTGCTTACTTCAAGGAATATATAAAGGCACTGGGCGTCGACATGCAGCAGTTCCTGGCACTGGGCGACTCGCCCGGCAACACCGGAAGTTTCAACCAGACGGCGCTCGCCCTGCGCGGTTCCCGGTTTCATAACGGCGTGAGCCGCATACATGGCGGTGTCGCCTCACAAATGGAGCACTATATCTGGCCCCAGGTACCGCACCATGAGAACTCGATCGGTTATGTCACAAACGGTGTGCATCTGCATACCTTCCTCGCCCGTGAATGGTCGAACGTCTATGACATGCGCTTTGGACGGGCCTGGCGTGATGAGTTGCTCAACACTGACTACTGGGAACGCGTTAACGAGATCCCCGACCACAGTTACTGGAGCGTACGCCAGTCCTTGAAGTCCGAACTGTACAAGAACGTGCTGAGCCGTGCACTGCTGCAATACCGACGTAACGGCTGCAGTTCGACACTCATGGAACGCCTGACGAAGCACCTCGCATCCAGTGAATCAGACACCCTGACTGTCGGCTTTGCCCGGCGCTTTGCGACCTACAAACGCGCCACCCTGCTGTTCTCCGACCCCGGGCGTCTCAAGCGCCTGCTGAACGACCCGGAGTGCCCCGTGGTACTGATATTTGCCGGCAAGGCTCACCCGAGTGACTCACCGGGCCAGGAGCTGATAAGGAAGATACATGAATTTTCGATGCACCCCGACTTTATCGGCCGAATCATCCTGCTGGAAGGCTACGACCTGGCTATGGCACGCAAGCTGGTCACGGGCGTCGATGTCTGGCTGAACACACCCGAATATCCGTTGGAGGCCAGCGGCACCTCTGGGCAGAAGGCCGGCATGAACGGTGTCATCAACCTGAGTGTCCTGGATGGCTGGTGGGCCGAGGGCTACAACGGCGAAAACGGCTGGGGCATTGCGCCGCATGCTCCACATTTCAATGCAGCCTACCGCGACCACGAAGAGGCCAGCGAGTTGCTTGAACTGCTTGAGAACCAGGTGATCCCGATGTATTACGATCGCAAGAACCAGGGTTACTCCGAGGACTGGGTCAGGTTGTCCAAGGCGTCGATGAAATCGTGCATCCCGCTCTACAACGCGCAACGCATGGTACGGGACTACATCCGCAATTATTACTCCCGTGCCAGCCGCCAGAGCAAGGCCTTTGCCGAAAATGGTTTCAAGGGGGCCAGGGAACTTGCCAGCTGGAAGAAGAAGGTAAGCAACTCCTGGCCCGGGGTGACTCTGCGGCGTGTAGATGACTCCAGTGATGCGATCATGTCCGGCGACAGCCTGATGGTCAAGGTCGCCGCCAGGCTGGGTGAGCTGACTTCGAACGATGTCATTGTCGAGTGCCTGATCGGCACCCAGAGTGTGCACACGAATTTCAGCGTACACCAGCATCTTCAATTTGAAGCCGCGGGCCTCAATGACAAAGGCGAAGCACTGTTTCAACTCGACCTGGTACCGCCCCTGTCCGGATTGCAGTTCTACAAGTTACGCATCTATCCGTTCCACCGGTTGCTGACTCACCGCTTCGAGACCGGTCACATGATCTGGTTGTAGTCAGCCGGGCCGCGCGCCGATCCTGTTCAGTGCCCGGCGCGGCCATAGAGCTGGACCAGGTGGCGCATGCGGTCAGCCAGATCCGGTTCGGCCTGGGCCCAGTCAAAGCGCCATTTCCAGTTGTCGGCGGCCGTCCCCGGGATATTCATGCGGTGCTCGCTGCCTAGCGCCAGGATGTCCTGCATGGGCAGGATGGCAAGTTCGGCGACCGAGGCCAGCGCCGCACGGATCAAGGGCCATGGCATGGGTTCTGATGGCAGCCCGAGGTACTCGTCAACGACCTGCCTGTCCGCCTCGTCGAGACCCTTGTACCAGCCGAGACTGGTATCGTTATCATGCGTCCCCGTATAGACGACCGCCTGCTGTTCATGGTTATGCGGCAGGTAGGGATTGTCGGGACCGCTGTCGAAGGCAAACTGGAGTATCTCCATGCCCGGCAGTGCCAGCTTGCGGCGTAGCGCCTCGACCTCCGGCGTAATCAGGCCCAGGTTCTCGGCAACCAGCGGCAGGTCCCCGAACTCCTCCGCCAGCCGCTCGAACAGGGCGGCCCCCGGCCCTTCCACCCAGCGCCCTTTAATGGCGGTTTTCGCCCGTGCCGGGATTTCCCAGTACTTCTCGAAGCCGCGAAAATGGTCCAGCCTGATAATGTCGAACAGCTCCAACTGGCTGCGGAAACGTTCCAGCCACCAGTGGAAGTCATCAGCCGCAATTCGCTCCCAGCGGTACAGCGGATTGCCCCAGCGCTGTCCGGTCTTCGAAAAATAATCCGGCGGCACCCCGGACACAACGTCCAGGCCCCCGGACGCATCGATGAAAAACAACTCCCGCTGCGCCCACACATCGGCACTGTCATGGGCGACGAATATCGGTATATCCCCGAACAGTGCAATACCACGTTCCCGGGCATAGTCGCGCAAGGCATGCCACTGGGTGAAGAACAGAAACTGCTCGAAACAGGCCTGCTCGATGTCATCGGCATGCGTCTCGCGGAATGCGGTAATTGCCACACTGTCACGGTCACGCAACTGCTCCGGCCAGGTATACCAGGGTGCGTCCTGGTGATCGCGCCGTATCGCCTGGTACAGCGTGTAGTCATCAAGCCAGAAGGCGTGTCGCAACCTGAAATCCAGCAGCGCATCCCTGTCCGCCTCCTCGGCCCTGCTATCAAATCCCGCCTTCGCCCTGACCAGGCACGCATGGGTGTCGGTGTCGTCCCCGGCCTCGTCCAGCCAGCCACGCGTCACCAGGTCAGCCAGGCTGATCATCTCAGGATTGCCGGCATGTACTGACAGGCACTGATACGGTGAGCCATCCTCGTGTGTGGGCCCCAGCGGCAATGTCTGCCAGACACTAAAGCCGCAGTTGGCGATGAAATCAACGAACCGGCTGGCCTCTGCCCCGAGGTCACCGTGGTTGCGGTTGCCGGGTAATGAAGTCGGATGCAGCAGCATTCCGGCACGACGCGCTTGCAATCGATTTTTCAATGTCAGGTCTGACCTTGATTCAGGACCAATGGCTTTCTGGGTCGGCCCTGCGGACTAGCCGGCATATTGACCACGACGCATCACGCCACCTACCGACGGTTCACCCCCGCCGTAGGTAAAGGTCCTGGAAAGATACTCCGGCGGCTCCATACCAAGCAGGTTATACAGATTTGCAAGATGCACCCTGAACAGGCGCTCGAAATCGCTTACGGTGTCGGTGGGATTGTAATCCCCGAACCACCAGAACCAGTCGGAGCCTTCGCAGATCGACAGCTGGTGCTGTGCGGCCAGCAACTGATCGCCGCCCAGACTGTTATCCGTCACGGCCTTGTCAAAGGCCTTCTTCGCATCACCCAGCATGTCCCAGCCGCGGTTCTTGTCGGCATCGCCGATCCATGTCGAGAAGGTGCCGTAGACCCAGCTGCCACTGACGAGACGGTTCAGGGATCTGATCTCACCGACGTCTCCCAGGTATTCGGCATAGGTGGTCATCTTGATACCCGGGTGCTCGGAGAGCTGCTTGTAGAGCGCATTCAGGAAATAGTATCCATTTTCCGGGAAGTGCTCCCAGGCATTCTCCCCGTCCATGATGATGGACACGATGGGATGATCGTCGTCGGTACTGGCCGCGATGTTTTCCAGGTGCTCGATCAGATTGGCAACCGCATCTTCTGCGTGCCAGTCGGAATAGGTAAAGCCGATCAGGTCGGATAATCCGTCATCCCGGAAAAAGCACGCCAACTTGCTCCCATCGACACGCAGGGGTTCGTACAGACTGGCTCCCGTATGTTCGGCATTCTCCTGTGCCCCGATGCTGTGCCGGAAGACAGACTCACCGCTGGCGGCCCACTTGAAGCCATAGTGTTCAAGCGCCGCGAGGGCGGCATCGCTGACACCACCCTCGGAGGGCCAGCAGCCAGCCGGGCGGGCACCGAAAAACTCTTCGAAGGTATTGATCCCCTCCTGGATGTGCCAGCGCACGCGTTCATCACCGCCCGGATAGGCCCGCAGTTCCGGCATGTTGATATCCGGAATGGCCTCACGCGCCGTATCCAGGTCCAGCATCAGCGGGACAATGGGATGGGCATAGGGCGTCATCGACAGTTCGATCTGGCCACGTTCCGCCAGAACCCGGTAACGATCTATTACGCTCGAGAGCAGTTCGCCGATCAGTTTCAGTAACTGGCGCCGGTCATGCAGCGTATAGCCGTGTCCCTTCTCCATCAACTGCTTGACCATGTCGCTGTTGCGACGTACGGTCTCGCCCAGCCAGGCGAGGTGATACCAGACCAGCAGGTCAACTATGAACTGGTCGCCAACGTAGAGCATGCCGGTCGGGTGATCGGAAAACCAGCCCGCCATGTCGGCCAGCGACTGGTAACTGGGAAAGCGCTTGATTGAACGCAGTTCGTTGACCCGCATGCAGGCGTTGACCAGGGCCATGCGCTGCTCCTTGGCGGACGGCAACACCGGGCAGGCCAGCGCAGAAAGCAGGGGATCTCGTATCGGCTTGTTCTCTGACAGGAAACCGCGCACCTGCCCGGCATAATCGGACAGTTGTTCCAGCAGGATCGGGGCAAAGTTGACCACCGCTCGCGCAGCGGGGGTCGCCTCGAGGTGAGCAGCCATGTCGATGTAGTCTTTGGTTGCATGCAGATAAGTCCACGGCAGCTGGTAGATACCCGTGATCAGGTCGCAGTATTGTGGCTGGTGCATGTGCCAGCAGATCACCACGTTGAGGTGTTTCTCAGCGGGCATGGTGGATTTCCTGGCCCAGCATTTCCGGCGTCACCAACACGAGACCACCCGGACTGACATTGAAACGTTCTGCGTCCTCCTCGTGGTCCTCCCCGATCACTGTGCCATCAGGCAGTACACAACCCTTGTCGATAATGGCACGCGAAATGCGGCAGTTACGCCCGATATTGACATCCGGCAGCACAACCACATCGTTCAATACAGAGAACGAGCTGACCTTGACGTTGGAGAACAGCAGTGAGTGGCGCACCGTAGCGCCGGATATCAGGCAACCTCCGGAGACCATCGAGTCGACTGCCATCCCGCGCCGGTTATCATCATCAAAGACAAACTTTGCCGGTGGCAACTGCTCCTGGTAGGTCCAGATAGGCCAGTCTTCATCGTACAGGTTGAGTTCCGGCAGCACCCCGGTCAGTTCAAGGTTGGCCTCCCAGAAGGAATCCAGCGTTCCCACATCGCGCCAGTAGGCACTCTGGCCGCTGCGTGACTCCCTGAAGGGATAGCTGAAGACCCGGTATTTACTGATGAGGGTCGGAATGATGTCATGACCGAAGTCATGATTTGAATAGATATCATCAGCATCCTTGATCAGCTGCTCAAACAGGAACCGCGTATTGAAGATATAGATGCCCATGGAGACCAGTGCCTGTTCAGTTGAACCCGGAGCCGGTTCCGGGTTTTCAGGCTTTTCATTGAATTCCACGACACGTCCGCCTTCCCGCGTCGACATCACGCCGAAGGCACTCGCCTGTTCTATGGGGACCTCAATACAACCAACCGTCATGTCCGCCTTGCGCTCGACGTGGTGCGCGATCATGGGACCGTAATCCATCTTGTAGACATGGTCACCGGCCAGTATCAATACATATTCAGGATTGTGGGTGCGGATGATATCCAGGTTCTGGTACACCGCGTCGGCCGTGCCGGCATACCAGGAAGTCTCGATACGCTGCTGGGCCGGCAGCAATTCGACAAATTCCCCGAATTCCCCGCGCAGAAAGCTCCATCCCTGCTGAATATGCTTGATCAGGGAATGCGCCTTGTACTGAGTAACGACACCGATCTGCCGGATACCGGAGTTCATGCAGTTGGACAGCGGGAAATCGATGATCCGGAATTTTCCACCGAAAGGGACCGCAGGTTTTGCCCGCCACAATGTCATCTGCCGCAAGCGTGACCCGCGTCCGCCAGCGAGCACCAGCGCCAGTGTTGAGCGGGTAAGTTTACTGACGTAACGGGAGGTTTGTTTGGTCGGCATCATCGGAATACTACCTGCGATTGAGAAATGGCCTGCTCATCCTGGGCCTTATTGTATGGCCAACCACATTGCCTGTATAGTTATCTGCATTCATCAAACTGATGGTTCTACATTATTCCCGACCAGCCAGTCCATGCCGCATACAGATACGCAAGACCGTCACCCGACCGAACTCTCAACTGATCTGCAACGACTGGTAGAGGCCCGGCACCACGACCCGTTCAATCTGCTGGGCAGGCACACCTATGCCGACCAGGAACTGGTACGCGTTTTCATTCCAGGTGCGGCCTGGGTGCGCATCGTGGAGACCGCTACTCCCCTGGAACGAGTGGGCAATACCGATCTCTTCGAATGGCTCGGCCCCGCCGGTACAGTCCCAGAACGTTATCGGCTTATCTGGTGCGACGCTAACGGTGCCGAGCATGTGGCCTATGACCCCTACTGTTTCCCGCCCCAACTCACGGATTTCGACCTGCACCTGTTCGGAGAGGGCAAGCACTGGCATATCTACCGGATCCTGGGGGCCCATCGGAAACAGCTCGATGGTGTCAGTGGTGTCCTGTTTGCAGTCTGGGCCCCGTCGGCCGAACGTGTCAGCATCGTCGGTGATTTCAATAACTGGGACGGGCGCAGCCACCCCATGCGGGTGAGCGGCGGCAGCGGTGTCTGGGAATTGTTCATCCCCGGGCTGGGTTCGGGCCAACCCTATAAATACGAGATCCGCACCCGCCATCAGGCCCGGATCCTGCTGAAGACAGACCCCTATGGGCAGCACTTCGAACTGCGCCCCGCCACGGCATCGCTGATACCCCGTGACAACAGCTACCCGTGGCAGGATGCCGGGTGGCTGGAACAACGGGGCAAGGCAGACTGGCAGCACAGCCCCGTGTCCATCTACGAAGTCCACCTGGGCTCGTGGAAACGGGATACCTCCGACCAGTTCATGAACTACCGTAGCTTGGCACGAGAACTTGTTGATTATGTAGAACAAACTGGCTTTACCCATATCGAGCTGATGCCGGTGACCGAACACCCGCTGGATGCCTCCTGGGGCTACCAGAGCACCGGCTATTTCGCACCGACGAGTCGCTTCGGCAGTCCGGATGATTTCCGTTACTTCGTCGATTACTGTCATCAGCACAATATCGGCGTCCTGCTGGACTGGGCGCCGGCGCATTTTCCCAGGGATGCCTTCGGCCTGGCGGAATTCGACGGCACCGCCCTCTATGAACATCATGATCCGCGGCGCGGCGAGCACCATGACTGGGGCACACTGATCTACAACTACGGCCGCAACGAGGTCAGGAACTTCCTGCTGGCAAGCGCAGTGTACTGGCTCGAGGAATTCCATATCGACGGCCTGCGGGTCGATGCCGTGGCCTCCATGCTCTACCACGACTACTCACGCAAAAACGGTGAATGGCTGCCGAACATCTATGGCGGTCGCGAGAATCTCGAAGCCGTCAATTTCCTGCGCGATCTGAACACGGTCACCCATGCTGCATTCCCGGGTACCGTCATGATTGCTGAAGAATCAACGGCCTGGCCTGGTGTCAGCCGACCGGTCGACATGGGCGGTCTCGGCTTCAGCATGAAATGGAACATGGGCTGGATGCACGACTCGCTCAACTACATGCAGCACGAGCCGGTGCACCGAAAGTATCACCATAACGACCTGACATTCGGCCTTTTGTATGCATTTACAGAGAATTTTGTATTACCGTTCTCGCATGACGAGGTCGTGCATGGCAAACGCTCCATGTTGTACAAGCAGACCGGTGACGACTGGCAACAGTTCGCCAACCTGCGCCTGCTGTATACCTATATGTTCACCTCACCCGGCAAGAAACTGCTGTTTATGGGGAACGAAATAGCCCAGGGCCACGAATGGCATTTCGAGACAAGTATCGAATGGTACCTGCTTGACTACAAATATCACCGTGGTGTCCAGACACTCGTAAGCGACCTGAACAAATTCTACCGGGAGATCCCGGCACTGCATCGCAACGATTTTTCGTCCGCGGGGTTCGAGTGGCTAGACTGCAACGCAGCTGAACAGTCAATTCTCGGCTATTTACGCCGGGATGGTGATGATTTTGTTGTTGTTGCACTTAATTTCACCCCGGTACCACGCCATGGCTACCGCATCGGGGTACCTGCCGAAGGCAGCTACCAGGAATGCTTCAACTCCGACTCCGTATACTATGGCGGCTCGGATGTTGGCAATCGCGGTCAGGTGGAGGCTGAAGCGGTCCCCTGGTCGGGGCGCCCCTACTCCATCGCCCTGACGGTCCCGCCTCTTGCGGGTATCGTACTCCAGCGTTTGTAGCGCGCTACGGGTCATCCGGGCGCTGCGACACCAGGTTGCCGCGCTATGTGGCTTGCATTTTCAGCACATTCTGCCTATGAGTAGATTAAGAGTGGCGTATTCATGACTGCAACAAGACAGCCGGCCGTGGCTGGCAGCTTTTACCCGGCGGACCCGCAAGAACTGCGAAGCATGCTGGAAAGGTATCTGCAGGCCGCATCCACGGATGACACGGCACCCCGCGCCATGATCGCTCCCCATGCCGGCTATATCTATTCCGGGCCGGTTGCCGCGTCGGGTTATGCCCGGCTACTCAGATCCGGACACCATTACCGGCGTGTCGTTCTCCTGGGGCCAGCACACCGGGTCGCATTCAAGGGCCTGGCTGCGACCTCTGCAAGCGCCTTCGCGACCCCGCTGGGGGATGTGGCGGTCGACCGGGAGGCCATCGAAACCCTTGCCAGGCTCCCGCAAGTGCACGAACTCGACGAGCCGCACCGGCTCGAACACAGCCTGGAAGTACACCTGCCCTTCCTGCAACTTACCCTGAAGGACTTTTCGGTGGTCCCCCTGGTTGTTGGAGATGCCAGTGCCGAGGAGGTCTGCGAAGTCATCGAGGCCCTGTGCACCGGGCCTGACACCCTGGTGATCGTGAGTTCGGACCTGAGTCACTATCATGACTACGAAACGGCCACCCGGCTTGACAGTGAAACCACCCGGCAGATCGAGCAACTCAACTACCAGCGGCTTGCTTACGACCAGGCCTGTGGCCGCAATCCCGTCAGCGGTCTGCTGTTGTTTGCACAGCGCCACGGCCTGAGTGCCACCACACTCGATCTGCGCAACTCCGGAGACACCGCCGGACCGCGTGACCAAGTGGTAGGTTACGGCACCTATGTCTTTAACTAATCCCGAATTCTCGCCTGCCGAACACGGGATACTGCTGGGGATCGCACTCGACTCGATCGTCTCGGGCCTGAAATACGGGAAGCCTGTGGATATATCACCCGAGGCCCTGCCGGACAAGCTGGTGGAGGTTCGTGCCTGTTTCGTTACCCTGGAACAGGACGGGATATTGTGCGGATGTATCGGCTCGCTGGAACCGCGTACCACGCTGGCAGAAGACACCAGCCACAACGCCTACGCGGCCGCCTTCAGGGACCCGCGCTTCAAGCCGCTGCAAGCCAGTGACCTCGAGTCACTCACTATCCAGGTGTCCGTCCTGGGTAAAACCGAGGCGATCGAGTTTGATTCCGAGGCGGACCTGGTCAGCCAGTTACGTCCCGGCGTTGATGGCCTGATCTTGCAGGACAACAAGTTCAGGGGCACGTTCCTCCCGTCTGTGTGGGAATCATTGCCGGATCCCGGAAAATTTCTTGCCCACCTGAAGCTCAAGGCGGGCCTGCCCGGCGATTACTGGTCAGACAGCATACAGATGTGGCGATATACCACGGAATCATTCACTGCGAGCGTTGCAGATATCCGTGCGGCGTAGCGTGGTTATCTAGAGGAGGTACTGAAATAGGCCAGCACAAGACTGGCGATCAGGGTTGCCAGCAGCAATATGCGCAGCGACTGCGCCTCGCGAAATCTTCCTGAGCGTGGTTTATTCACCTGAAAAAGGCCTGCCAGCCAGTTGCTGTCGCGGCGATCCGGCATCCGCCTCCTTTCCAGCCGAACCGTTGACGGCAGCCTGCCACTCCCGCGACGACGCTCGGCCACACGCTCGTCGGCCTGACTGTGTGCTACCAGGAAGTACTGAAAGTCCTCCGGACCGGACATGCCTGTAAGTTCATCCGGAAACAGGTCGGAAAAATCCATTACCGGGCGCCAGCGGCATTCATCCTGGCTCAATTCGTCATGTAGCCGGATACGCCCGAGCAGGATACAATGTTTGACTTGGTCTATTGTAAAGGGGCCGCGTACGGCACCGTCACGGCGTGCAAACCAGCATGACCCCGCTTCATTATTGATCATATGCCACCCGGAAACGTGTCTGATGTGCACATACTCCGGACTCAGTCCTTCAGCCATTCCTCCATGCGGGCACGCAGACGAATAAGGGCCTGTCCGTGTATCTGACATACCCTTGACTCACTGACGCCCAGTATTTCGCCGATCTCACGCAGATTAAGCTCTTCATCATAGTACAGCGCCATGACCAGGCGTTCACGTTCTGGCAATCCCTTGATTGCCTCTGCCAAGCCCTTCTTGAAATCCCCGTTTTGCAGGTTCTCCAGGGGCTGGTTTGTCTGCCGTTCCGGATTTACGTTACCTCCGCAGCTGAGGGCCCCGGGATCGTCAAAACTGAATATACGGCAACCGGTGGCGTCTTGCAGGATCTTGTGATAATCATCCAGCTCGAGCCCCATTGCATCGGCGACCTCGATGTCACGCGCATCACGACCCTTCTCGTTCTCGATTTTACGGACTGCCTCTGCGACCTCGCGTGCCTTGCGATGAACCGAGCGGGGGGTCCAGTCGGTACGTCGGATCTCGTCGAGCATCGCACCACGTATCCTGATACCAGCATAGGTAGAGAAACTCGCCCCCTGCTCGGGGTCGAAATTTCTAGAGGCCTCGATCAGCCCGATCATACCGGCCTGGATCAGGTCGTCTGCCTGTACACTCGGGGGCAAACGACTCATCAGGTGGTATGCGATGCGTTTCACCAGCGGTTCATGAAGGATGACCAGGTCATCATTGGCTTTCCGGTTAACCTCTACAGTGACTGTATTACTTTTCATGACAGTTCCTCCATATCGACTTTCTTATGCTGAAGCAGACGTTCTACAAAAAATTCAAGATGACCTCGCGGACAATCGGGACGAGGCCAGTTATTGATTCGCTTGGCAAGATTCTTCAGCGCCATGCCGGACCTGCTGCGGGGATAGGCTTCAATAACAGCCTTGTGATGTGCTACCGCCTTGCGCAGTGCATCGTCGTCGGGTACGTAGCCGGCATAAGAAACCAGCACATTGTGCTCGTCTGCCAGCAGTGTCAGCAGCTTGCGAAATAACTCATTGCCTTCCCTGGCCGTGAGCACCATGTTCGCCACAACATGGAAGCGTGCAATGGCGTATTCCGAATGCAGCAACTTGATAAGGGTGATGCTGTCATGCACCGAGGCGGGTTCATTGTTGACTATAACAAGGACTTCGTTGGATGCCGCGCAGAAGCTGGCGACACTCTCCGAAATGCCGGTCGCGGTATCGATCACCAGACAGTCAATGGTTTGGTCAAACTCGCTGAATGCGCGCACGATGCCGGCACATTCCTGTATTCCAAAACTGGGTAATTGCCTGATCCCTGACGAGGCCGGGACTATCAGCAGGTCATCTGGGCCGTGGATAATGATATCCTCGAGCTGGTGTTTGCCACTCAGCACATCGAGCAGGTTGACTTTGGATTTCAGCCCCAACAAGACGTCGACATTTGCCATGCCGTAATCCGCATCCAGCAACATGGTCCGGCAACCTTCCTTTGCCAGCACCAGCGCCAGGTTCACGGCTATATTCGTTTTACCGACCCCTCCCTTGCCACTTGTTACCGCGATGGTCTGTACCGGGCCGTGGCCAGCCGATGTCGGGGCCAGGTCCTGCTGCCCCAGCTTGACCTCAGAGAGCAACATGATGCTGCGCCCGCGGATGTGTGACGGTTTGATCGGTTTTCGCTGTCGTGTCCAATGCCATGTTCCCGAGTTGTCCGCATCAAGCGGTGCGACTGTTATGATCCTGGACACTACATTGCAATAGGCGTACCAACATACCGAGACAGCGGAAAGCCACCCAAAATCGTGCTTATCTATTTGATTAATAAGTTATATGATCTTTTGCACACCCAAGGCGCGATAGGTCACAAAAACGTCATATTTTTGGCTTCCGGGCCCGGCAGGGGGTTCCGGGCGTCATCATTTCTACGCCAGCGGCTAATCCACGACGCACTGCCGGGGTATGACTGTGCGGCGCTGATACCTGTCTGGACAGGGGATCGAGGGTAGAGAATGCGGTGATGCTACGACGACAGGTGGATCAGGTGCTGGTTGCAGACCGCTATGCGAGGCGGGGCTTCATAATCAGACGGACCAGGCCGAGGTCGACAGCCAGCTGGAGAACTGTTCTTCCGGAAGTGGATGGCTGATATGAAATCCCTGCGCGGCATCGCAACCGAGACTGTTCAGCATATCAAGGGCCATACTGTTCTCAACACCCTCTGCGACCACCTTGTAATCGAGGTTATGTCCCAGATCGATGATCGAGCGGACAATGGCAATATCCTGCTTGTCAAACGCCACATCCATGATGAATGACTGGTCGATCTTCAGTGTATGGATGGGCAGGCGTTTCAGGTAGGTCAGGGAAGAATAACCGGTCCCGAAATCATCAATCGCGACAGTCACACCGAAATCATTCAAACGTGTCAGCACCTCGGCAGCACGCTCCAGGTCCATCATCAGTGTCACCTCGGTAATCTCGATCTCCAGTTGTTCTCCGCCCACACCGGCCTCCTGCAGGGCCCATTGAATCTTGTCGACCAGGCGGGGGCTCTGGAAGGAGCGTGCGGAGACATTCACAGACACCGGCACCGATGAGCCGTTATATATCCAGTCCTTGCACTGCCTCAAGGCAGTCACCAGGACCCAATCGGTGATCGGAGAGATCATACCCAGTTGTTCGGCCACCGGTATGATGCGCTTGGGCAGGACGGTTCCTTCTGTCGGGTGCCGCCATCGCAACAAGGCCTCCGCCCCGGTGATGGACGATGTCACCAGGTCCACCTGCGGCTGGTAATGCAGTTCAAACTCGTTGTTATCGAGTGCGCTCTGGATTTGGCCGGAATAGTGCAACTGTGTGGCCGGGCTGACATCGCTTCCCGGATCAAAAAACTGGAATGGCAAACCATTGCGTTTGGCGCGGTACATGGCACTCTCTGCATTCGTCAGCAGCGTCTCTTCATTGGTGCCATGGTCAGGAAAACAGGACACACCCAGGGTCACACTGACACATAACTGCTTGTCAGCACACGTGAACGGCACATCAAAACTGTCCAGCACCTGGGTGATGACACGCTCAGCGGCGGTGCGGGCATCATTCACAGGCTGCAGAAGAATGCCGAACTGGTCCCCACCGAGCCGCGCCAGGGAATCCGACTCCCGCACGACCGAGTCGAGACGCTTGGCCACTTCACGCAGCAGCACATCCCCCAGTTTGCGACCAAGCGTGTCGTTGTACATCTTGAATTGGTTGATATCCAGCGAAATCACGACGACCTGCGAGCCCGGAACACGGCGCGATGCTGCCAGCGCCATTTTCATGTGATCGCCCCACAATGCCCGGTTGGGTAATCGTGTCAGGCTGTCCGTGGTGCTTAACTGTTCGAGCTGCTTGCGCTCACTGATATCTGTATTGATGTCTTCAAGCAGACAGTAGACCTGCCCGGACCTGCCACGCCTGCTCAACGATGGGTAGAGTGACAGGCGGTACCAGTGCTCGGTGCCATCCACCAGGCTCATGCGTATTTCCGTGGACGAACCAATGCCGTTGACTGCCTCCTGCCAGACTGTCAGTAACTGCTGCTGGTCTTCGGCGTGCGCATCTGCCAGGAACGGGTATGGTGATTCAAGCTTGTTGGAATAAATCGCATGCAGCGGATAATTGGCATAGGTGACCTGATTACGTTTGACATCCACGCTCCAGATCAGATGGGGTAAACCGGCCAGCAGCTCTTCGACACACTCGTACTGGGCCGATACTTGTTTGAACTCGTCCCTGTATTCATCCAGCCTGGTGCACCAATAGCCGTCCGACATCATGCCAAGATCGCGCAAGACCAGCTTCAGAATGACTGATTCCAGCCTGTTGCGCTCTGCAAAAGTAATATCCAGGTCCATGATGAGCTCGCGCAGGAAATCCAGGAACAGGCGATAGGCACCCGCAGCCCAAACCGGTCTGATTCCCCTGGCACTGTGCTTGGCACCGACCTGATTGAGTTCGCTTTCGCGCGCGGCACCATCACCCGAGAAAATCCCCAGCATAAACTGCAATTCGCTGCGCACGAGGTCACTGATGTCACCGCCGTTGCGTTCGTGGGCGTAAAGCACATCAGAGATTTCCGGATGATCAAAAAGGTAGTTGTAATAGATCTCGGCAAAACGGGCAGCGCCGGCAGCAAGTGCCACGCGGTACTTGTCCATAAACGCCAGGTCATCAACACTGATTTGAAGGATATAGTTCTGTTCCTTCAATAGCAGATCAGGCCTGGTCCGCTGATGCGGATTACGGACAGATCGGTTTGTCATCACCCCTTGCGGTTTCTTTTTCTTGGACATCCGGTTGCCAGTTGATGTAATTCTTGTCTGATACAACGAACATGGTTACGACGCGCCAGGCTGCCCATACGTTAATAGCGTTGCGGCATACACAAGCACGCCTGCCACGCCATTTCGTTCTGGCAAGAATAGTCAGAAGGTAATTCGCACCAAGGCAGCCCCTTTTATATTTATTATTCAGGCGAACGCTATCACAGGACAGGATGCGTATAAAGCCCCCTGTCAGGGCAGATAGCAACAGCAGTTGTTTATTGTTAAGGAATTATGCCCGGGTGGTTCAAACAGGCGTCAGAGTCATGGCGCAGTGGGTGATCTTTGCAACCGGTACTTACGCAGTTTCTCTACCAGTGTGGTCCTGCGCATGCCGAGGCGTTTTGCTGCATGCGCCACTACCCCACCCGAGTCTTCAAGCGCCTGTTTAATGTAGCTGATTTCGAGGCTGCTGAGGTGCTCCTTGAGGTTGAGCCCATCACGCGGCAGCCTTGGGTCCAGGTCATCCGAGGTGACCGGGGAACCGATCAGTGCATCCCCCAGCAATTCCGTGTCGAGCTCCTCGATGTCAATCCTGAATTTCTCGGGAAGATCACCGGCCTCCACCACACCGTAGGGATGGAGGATCGCCACGCGTTCAACCAGGTTAGCGAGTTCGCGTACATTCCCGGGCCAGTTGTACTGGCACAGGGCATAGATGGCACCCGGAGACAGCCGGACCGAACCGCGCTTTTCATGTTCGATACGACGTACCAGCTCGTTGACCAGTAGTGGAATATCCTCGACACGGTCCCGCAATGGTGGCATTTCGATGGGAAAGACGTTGAGCCGGTAGTACAGGTCCTCGCGAAACTCGCCCTCGCTGATCGCGCTTTCCAGGTCACGGTGGGTCGCGGCGATGATCCTTACGTTGGAGGTGATGCTCTTGTTTGACCCTACCCGCTCAAAGGTGCGTTCCTGCAGTACCCGCAGAATCTTGACCTGCATAGTAAGACTCATATCGCCGATTTCATCGAGGAACAGGGTGCCGCCCTCGGCCATTTCGAAACGACCTTCACGCGCGCTGATGGCGCCGGTAAAGGCACCTTTTTCATGCCCGAAGAGTTCGGATTCAAGCAGGTCGCCGGGTATGGCCCCGCAATTCACCGGCACGAACGGCTCACCCCGGCGCGATGAATGGTAATGCAGGTTGCGGGCCACGACCTCCTTGCCGGTACCGGACTCGCCCAGAATCAGGACATTTGCCTCACTGTCGGCGACCTGTTCCATCATTTTCCTGACATTCTGGACGGCGCGACTGCTGCCGACCAGGCTACGGAACAAATCGACTGGCCGCTGCGCGGGTTCTGCGCCATGGTGCGAATCAGTGTAGATCTCGGCCTGATGCATGGCGCTGGTCAGTTGGGCGTAGTTTGGTGGGATATCCAGGCGACCGAGAATGCAGGAGCCGGTGTCGATGGTGACCGTGGGCTCCTTGCCTTTTTCTGCCAGCAGGTAAATCGGAAGGTGTTCATTAAATTGGTGGATTTCATTCAGCAGAGTAGCAGGCGTACGTTCTGCCTTGCATGTCCCCACCATGACCGCCAGTATCTGCCCCGCCTCCTCTATCGCTTCTTGCCATTGCTTGCAGTCATCGACATAAACGGGTGAATAATTGATGAACTTGAGAACCGCCTCCAGTTCCTTCCCGTTCTCCTTGTCTGCCTCGATTATCAAGACCTTGGGGTCGTTGAGCATTTGATTTACCTGAGGAATTATCCGATCGGATTCTATTGAAATACCCGACTATTTTAATGCTTTTTATAAGGCCTACAAGCTGATTCTTGAACAGTGTAACCCAACACTGTCAATTTTTCGTCATTTTGATCCAACTAATTGTATTATATGGTTTTTTATTCTGCAAAAAGGTACAAAAGGATTCTCATTACCAATTTAAATGACATTATACCAGCCAAGCGCAAAAAGTCCCTCGTGCATTTAGCCGTCATTGTTGATGGTGATTCCGAAAAAATGGCCGGTACTACGGAAGCTTTCGCTGCAGCCAAAGCCGGCGCTGACAGGGACCGGGGCCGGCGTTTGCGGTGTAGTTTGCACCCCGGTGCATTCAAGTCGACACAATGTCATCGACAACGGGGGACACCCTAAGAAAGCGGGCATTTGTCCTGGAATTGTCGCTTTGTGCGCCACACCACAAAAAGCGGCTAAACTCCCTGACCCCCTTGACGATAACTTTCATGTGACTGGGATGATTGTAAAACTATCAAATACCAAGTGAGATAATTCAATAAGACAACCTGGACCCGCTATGCTTGATCAGCCAACCGAAAATCCCGAAACTGACAGTAATCGAATCAACAAAATTCGGTCCTTGCTGTATGAAGATGCCTACATCGTCAACATCCAACAGATCGTCAACAAGGTAATCGATATCGAGGCAGCGCTTGCCAAGCCCATGCAAGTCCACTCGTAGCCACACGCACACCTTCAGGGTGCCTCCTGCCGGACCCCGGAGCGCAGGAATAACTGACCCTGACACCTATTCAGCGTATGTGGAAGTAACGGCGGCCTCAGTGCTAGAATCACACCACCTTGAGGCAATTCACCTAGAGCATTTCAAGCCTACGGGGCCGTAGCTCAGCTGGGAGAGCGTCGCGTTCGCAATGCGAAGGTCGGGAGTTCGATCCTCCTCGGCTCCACCAAACATTAAATGGCCAGATCCGAGTCTGGCCATTTTCGATTAGCCGCAACAGGGTCCCGGTAGCTCAGCTGGATAGAGCAAGCGCCTCCTAAGCGCTAGGTCGGAGGTTCGAATCCTCTCCGGGACGCCACTCTCACTTAACATCACCACAACTGATCCGCAGCCGCGAGAACCCCAGACATCATCTGGATTCGAACCTCCGACGTTTCAATCAGGCCGGTTCAACAACATGGCGTAAGCCATGTTGAACAGCGGAGCAAGCGACGCTGGCCCGCAGGGTGAGGCACCGAAGGTGCCGAATAATCCTCTCCGGGACGCCACTCTCACTTAACATCACCACAACTGATCCGCAGCCGCGAGAACCCTGATTTCACCGCAGAGACGCGGAGAACGCAGAGAAAATTAATTAATGCAACAAAGGTGCAAATACTTGTAGATAAAATAAGAGCAATAATAAAATATTACTTTACATTGCCGCTAAGGCGGTAATCTCGAAACGAAGGGAGTTTGCAGGTTGTAGGTTGGGCAAAGCGCAGCGTGCCCAACATGGAAATATATATACGTTGGGCATGTCGCTTCGCTCCTTTGCCCATATATGGTCTCCTCCCGTTTTGCAAGATTTTGCCTGGGCGGTGACAGGGACAGGATTGCTCTCATATATCCGGCCTGTTGGTGAGGAATT
>CAMYJI010000007.1 GCA_947258545.1 uncultured Ectothiorhodospiraceae bacterium | reverse complement strand
TGTGATGCAGCATCGCCAGGGCAAGGTCCAGGGCTACCACATGCGCCTTGCGGTAGTGCTGCATCAGCGCCTTGCTGAAAAAACCGGTGCCGGCACCCAGGTCCAGGATGCGCGTCGGTTGCATGCGGATCAGGTCCAGGCGTCCGATGAGGCGCTGCCCGATCTCCTGCTGCAGGGACGCTACCTCGTCATAGGTATCAGCCGCCCGTTCAAAGGCCAGTCGGGCCTGACATTTATCCAGTTGGTAGCCGGCGTTGTCTTCAGCCATGTTGCTTCCCTGCATATGACATGTTCGGCGCCTGCAGGAACCCCTGGATGGTAATGGCCACCTCGCGGTGATGGACAAGAAACGGTGCATGGCCGGCGCCAGCGATCACCTGCAGCCGTGCACCCGGGATCATCTGTGCCACCTGCCGGCCTGCCGCGACCGGCACCAGGGTGTCGCGCTCCCCCATCAGCAGCAACACCGGGCAGCGGAGAGCGGTTAACCGGTCGCGCAGATCGGTACTGCGCAGGACCCCCAGGTAGGCGCGCAAGGCCGCCGCCGCCGGTTCCCCGTGTTCCAGCAGTTTGGCCCGCAGCGTCCTCAACACCGTACTGCCGTCCTCGCTGCCGCGCACCTGCAGTGACAGGAAGCGGTTGAGCGTCCCGCTGTAGTCCTCCTCCAGATCGGCGGCGAAGGTGTCCAACAGCACCGGCAACAGGGCGGATTGCCAGCCGGGACGACGTACAAAACTGGGCGTGCTTGCCAGCAGCACCAGTTGCCGGACCCGGTCAGGCGCCATCAGGGCGGCCTGCGCGGCCACCAGTCCGCCCAGCGACCACCCCAGCCAGGCGGCCGTGGCCGGGGCGACCGCCAGGACCGCGTCGGTCACGGCATCCAGGTCGTCCTGACCCTGCCAGTCACTGCGGCCATGGCCCGGCAGATCGACGCGGGTGACACGAAAGCACGGCTCCAGCAAGGGCACCACGGGATCCCATATCCCCGCATGCAGGCCCCAGCCATGGACCAGTACCAGGTCGGGCCCTTCACCGCTTGTTTGTGTAAAAAGTTTCATAGATCGATGTTAATCTCACCGCAGAGGCGCGGAGAACGCAGAGAAAAACTAAAAAATTTCACCGCACGACTGCATGGAGAAGGTGAGACCGGGAACCGGTCGAGAGGCTGGCCTGGGCCATGCAGTAGATAGAGCAATGCAGGAGCAATTGCCGAAAGACGCAAAGGGCGCAAAGAGAAAATCAGAATAAATTCTGAAACGAAAAAAATTTCGCAGGTCGGATTAGCACAGCGTAATCCGACAACCCAATCTGAATCCATACTTCGACGGCCATTTGATGGAAAAACCGGTCTTGTCGTGCATTCTAGGAATACTCTTTTCTCGTTTATAAGACAGGGGGTTTGTTATTGCACTGTTTTATCTCTGCATTCTCAGCGCCTCCGCGGTCATTATTTCTTTGCGTCCTTTGCGTCCTTTGCGCCTTTGCGCCTTTGCGGTAATGACTGTTGTCGGTACGCCTTCGCACTCAAACCAATTGGTCCGGCACAGACTGCTTGACGACATCGACTGTGACCGTTTGTTCCAGCGCATCCAGCAGGCGATCGACCTGTTCCTCGCTGTGTGCGGCCGAAAAGGTAATGCGCAGGCGCGCGGACCCTGGCGGCACTGTCGGTGGCCGGATGGCGCTGATCAGGATGCCGCACTCCACTAACGCCGCACTCAGGCGCAAGGCCATGTCGGGATCACCGATGATCAGGGGTTGAATCGGCGTGTCCGATTCAGGCAGGTGCAATCCCAGTTGTGCCGCACCCTGGCGGAACCGCTGCACCAGCATCCGCAGGCGCTCGCGCCGCCATTCCCCCTCCCTGACCAGTCGCAGTGCCGTTCGCGTTGCCTGCGCCAGCGCCGGTGGTGGCGCGGTGGTGTAGATATATGTGCGCGCCGCCTGGATCAGGGTTTCTATCAACTCGTCGCTGCCGGCAACAAAGGCACCGAAGGTCCCGCAGGCCTTCCCCAGGGTACCCATCAGAACAGGTACCTGTGTCCTATCCAGCCCGGCCTGCGCCAGGATTCCGCGCCCGCCCGGACCGAGGACACCCAGGCCATGCGCATCGTCGACCATCAGCCAGGCCGCATGCCGGGCTGCCACTGAGGCCAGGTCGGCCACCGGCGCCAGGTCACCGTCCATGCTGAACACGCCATCCGTCGCGACCAGATACTCGCCCGCGGGGGCCGCCTGCAGGCGTTGGGCCAGGTCGGCGGCATCGTTGTGACGGTAACGGACCAGACGCGCGCCACTGAGTCGCGCCCCGTCCAGCAGTGAGGCATGATTGCTGCGGTCCTCGAACACCCGCGCACCCCGCCCCGCCAATACCGCCAGCACCCCGAGGTTGGCCATGTAACCGGTGGAAAACAGCAAGGCGCGCGGCCGCTGCACGAAGTCGGCCAGTTCTTCTTCCAGCGCCTGGTGGGCACGCGAATGTCCGCTGATCAGGTGCGCCGCACCGCTGCCCGCGCCGTAGGCTTCCAGCCCCGCATGAAAGGCCGCCACCACCTCGGGGTGGTTGGCCAGGCCCAGGTAGTCATTGCTGCAGAAGGACAGGAGGTCCCTGCCGTCCATTCGGACGTTCACTCCCTGCGGACCATCGACCACCCGGTGGCTGCGATAAAGGCCCCTGGCCTTGCGCTCACGCAGATCTGTGGAAAGATCTTTCATACCAACAATAAAGGTGTCAGGAACCTTTTCTAGTTCCTATTCAGGATCATTGATCCTGCATTGATAAAAGGTTCCTGATACGAATGGCACTTACATAAGTCCTGATATTGTAAATTAGCCACGGAAACACACGGAAGACAGAAAAATTGTGAGTGAATATTCCGTGTTTTTCTGTGTGATTCCGTGGCCAATTTGACGTTTATATCAATGACACTGCTTAAGTAAGCAGCTTTCGTTCCTGACACCTTTTTTCAATTAGGCCGGATGCAGGCCCAGTCGTTCAAACAGGGCATCATCACGGGCGGTGTCGGGATTACCGGTGGTCAGCAGTTTCTCACCGTAGAAAATGGAATTTGCCCCGGCGTGGAAACACAGGGTCTGCATTTCGTCCGTCATTTCACTGCGCCCGGCCGAAAGCCGCACGTATGAGGCAGGCATCAGAATGCGGGCCACGGCGATGGTGCGCACAAACTCCAGTGCATCGATATCCGGCCCCGCTTCCAGCGGTGTGCCCTCCACCTTGACCAGCTGGTTGATCGGTACACTGCCGGGGTGCTCGGGCAGGTTGGCCAGTTCGCACAGCATCGACACCCGGTCGGCACGGCTTTCACCTAGCCCGACGATGCCCCCGCAACAGACCTTGATGCCGGCCTCGCGCACCTGCGTCAGCGTGTCCAGGCGGTCCTGGTAGGTGCGCGTGGTGGTGATCTGGCCATAGAACTCCGCCGAGGTGTCGAGGTTGTGATTGTAGTAATCCAGCCCGACCTCCTTGAGTTGCTGCGCCTGTTCCCCATCGAGCATGCCCAGGGTCGCGCAGGTCTCCAGTCCCTCGGCACGTACCCGACTGACCATTTCCAGCACCCGCTGGAAATTCCTGCCGCGCGGATTGCGCCAGGCCGCCCCCATGCAGAAGCGCGTGGCGCCGGCCGCCCTGGCACGCCGAGCGGCCGTCACCACCGCGTCGATGTCCATCAGGCGCTCGGGTTCGAGGCCGGTGTCGTAGTGCACGCTCTGCGGGCAGTAGCTGCAGTCCTCGGGACAACCCCCGGTCTTGATGCTCAGCAGGGTGCTGATCTGAACGGCATTCGGGTCGAAATGCCGCCGGTGGACCGACTGCGCCCGATATAGCAAGTCATTGAAAGGCAAATCGAAAAAGGAAAGAACCTCGGCGTGCGTCCAGTCGTGGCGGACAGCGTTTTCAGAGATTTCCGATCGACGGGCAGGTTGTGTGTTCATAGAGTCATTAGCCGGATCAAGTGATCCATGGCCACGGACTATGGGACCGATCCCGACGTCTGTCAACCACAAGGAAGCCCAATGGTTTACAAGTGCCACGACCGTTAGCCGCACTGCTGTTCCCGGCACACTGCCGGCTCTGCCGGGCACCCGTCAGCGGTGACCCGGACCTGTGTCCCGGCTGCCTCCATGACCTGCCCTGGCTGGAGGCGGCGTGTGCGCAATGTGCCCGGCCCCTGGTACAGGCACACGGGCCGGCCCTGTGTGGCGACTGCCAGCGCCACACGCCCGCCTTCGATGCCGCGACCGCATTGCTCCACTACCAGCCGCCGACGGATTACCTGGTCCAGCGTTTCAAGTTCGCGGGGGAACTCGCCCTGGCCCCGTTGCTGGCCGGATTGCTGGCCACAAAAATCGCCGCCCGCCCGTCCACCCTGCCCGGCCTGCTCATCCCGGTCCCCCTGCATCCTTCGCGCCTGCGCGAGCGTGGCTTCAACCAGGCGACGGAACTGGCGCGGGTACTCGCACGCCGGCTGGGCCTCAGCGTCGGCCACCGGCTATGCAAACGCGTCAAGCGGACCGAACCGCAGTCCACGCTGCCAGTAAAACAGCGACGCGCCAACCTGCGCAATGCCTTCACACTGACCAGCCGGCTGACGGCCGGGCATATCGCGATAGTCGACGATGTCATGACCAGCGGCCACACCTCGGAGGAGCTGGCGCAGGTCCTCAAGCAGGCCGGGGCCCGTCGTGTGGAGGTGTGGGTGATCGCACGGGCGGGGCATTGATACTCACACGGGGCGGCCCGGTTATATATAGCTGCCAGGCTGGCTAGACCAGGAACATGTAGTCCAGCAGCATGCCCATGAAGACCGCCGCGCCGAACCAGTTGTTGTTGAGGAAGGCGCGGAAGCAGCCCTCGCGGTTACGGTAGCGAATCAGCCCCTGCTGGTAGATGACCAGCACCGCGGCCATGAAAACACCGGCGTAATAGAACCAGCTGAATCCCGCCTGCAATCCGATCATGACCAGGCAGATCAGCAGCATCAACTGGATGAGACCGACCACCAGCCGATCGGCATCACCGAACAGGATGGCGGTCGACTTCACGCCCAGTACCAGGTCGTCTTCCCGGTCCACCATGGCATACATGGTGTCGTAGGCCGTCGCCCAGAGCACCGTCGCCGTGAATAGCAGCCAGGCAATCGGCGGTACTGCGTTGAGCTCTGCAGCAAACGCCATGGGTACGGACCAGCCGAAGGCGATTCCCAGGTATACCTGTGGCAGGTGCGTGACCCGCTTCATGAATGGATAGCTTGCTGCCAGCAGTGCGCCTACCAGTGACAGCATGATGGTCAGGGTGTTGAGCAGCAGCACCAGCCGGAATGCCGCCAGGCACAGCAGGACAAACAGCAGCCTGGCCTCGAGCGTGCCGATGCGGCCGGTGGTGACAGGCCGGTCCCGGGTGCGTTTCACATGGCAATCGATATCCCGGTCGGCGTAATCATTGATGACGCAGCCGGCCGAACGCATCAGGATGACGCCCAGCACAAAGACGGCCAGTACCTTCGGGTCCGGACGCCCCTCACTGGCAATCAACAGCGCCCAGAGTGCCGGCCACAACAGCAGGAAAATACCGATGGGCTTGTCCAACCGCATCAGCCGTACGTAGTCCCACAGGCGATTGCGCAAGGCCTTGAACATAATGGCTGATGCTACAACGAAACGGGTGCCGCGGCATGGATCCGTGTCACGCCAGCCCGCATTTCTCGCTGGGTTAGGCAATACCCAAAACAAGCTGTCATATTTTTGATCTGCACTCTGTTGGTTATATCAATGCCATATGTGAATCTACCGCCGCCCGGTGAGAAATGCGGGCTAACCGGTCCTCCACAGTGGCCTGCGTTCACGCCGGGCGGGAAAGCCGGGCAGAAAAACCTCGCTGACCAGCAGCGGCTTGTTGGCCAGCCGGAACACCGAGCGGCGCCCCCAGATTTCCTGCGGGCGCTGGTGTGCGTGGTTCAGGGCTACGTCGAACAGCGCCTGGCCGGGCAGGATTCGCGCCAGTTCGACCACACCGCGCTGCATACCGGGATCGGCGAACAGCATGGCACCGAGCGGCCGGGTACCCAGGTGCGCGAGGCGCTGCAGGCGGCCATGCAGGGACACGGCGGGAATAACGGTGCGGGCATAGATCCAGGGACGCCGGTCACACAACAGTTGCACCTGGCGGATGATCGCCTGACCATTGCCGTGCATGCCCAGCACACGCGCCTCATCCGGGCACGGCCTGCCCCAGGCCTGCGACAATACCCGGACCCGGAACTGGCCGCCGCACAGTTGCTGCAGGCGCAATGTCAGCGAGGCCGGATCGAGCAGCCAGCTGCTGAGCTCGGCCGGGATGTGGCGGCGCAGGTAACAGCGATGCGGTTTCCAGCGCGTGTTCGGCCGGGTTGACGGGTCCATGGTGTCCTATCGGGGCTACTGTGCAGGCTTGACGCGGGCGGGATTATCGCATGTTTGCATTTGACTGAATAATCCCGCTGCCGCCGACCGGTCCCGGCCAGATGCGGGCTAGACCTCACCATACTGCACCGCGTCCCCCAGCCAGCGACGGATCAGCGGACTCACATGATCCGGGCAGGATTCCAGCAACTGCAGCGCCACCTGTTCCACAGCGGCCAGCAGGGCCTCGTCGCGCAACAGGTCGGCGATATGGAACTTCATTTCACCAGTCTGGCGGGTGCCCAGGACTTCACCCGGGCCACGCAGTTGCATATCCCGGCGCGCGATCTCGAAACCGTCATTGCTGTCCCGCAACACCGCCAGTCGTGCGCGCGCCGTCTCCGAGAGCGGCGGCTGGTATAGCAGCACACAGTTGCTCTGATCTCGGCCGCGCCCGACCCGACCACGCAACTGGTGCAACTGGGCCAGCCCCAAACGCTCGGGATTCTCGATAATCATCAGGGTCGCATTGGGGACGTCCACACCGACTTCGATCACGGTGGTGGCAATCAGCAGGTCGACCGTGCCGGCCTTGAATGCCGCCATGACGGCCTCCTTGGCCGCGGGCTTGAGTCGACCATGCACCAGGGCGATGCGCACATCCGGGAGGCCTTCCGCCAGGAATTCAGCGGTCTTTTCCGCCGCCTGGCACTGCAGGGCCTCGGACTCCTCGATCAGGGTGCACACCCAGTAGGCCTGTTGACCCGCGGTGCAGGCCGCCCGCACCCGCTGAATGACCTCGGCGCGACGTTCCTGGCTGATAACCACGGTGTTAACGGGCAGGCGTCCCGGTGGTAGTTCGTCAATCACCGAGGTGTCCAGGTCGGCATACACGGTCATCGCCAGGGTGCGCGGAATGGGGGTGGCCGTCATCACCAGCTGATGCGGGCGCTGCTCGCCGCTGCGCCCCTTGTCGCGCAGGGCGAGGCGCTGATGCACCCCGAAACGGTGCTGCTCATCGATGATCACCAGCCCGAGGCGGTCAAACTCGACCTCCTCCTGGAACAGGGCGTGCGTACCCACGGCGACCGCGGCGGCACCATCCCGGATCGCCTGCAGCGCGCTGGCGCGCTCCTTGCCCCGGGATTTGCCGCCATGCCAGGCCACCCCGATGCCGAGTGGTTCCAGCCAGTCAAGAAAACTGCGGTAGTGTTGCTCGGCCAGCAGCTCGGTCGGCGCCATCAGGGCCACCTGATAACCGGCCTGCACAGCGGTCAGGGCGGCACAGGCAGCCACCACGGTCTTGCCGGAACCGACATCGCCCTGCACCAGCCGCGCCATGGGATGGGGACGCCCCAGGTCGTCCCGGACCTCCCGGAATACCCGCTGCTGCGCACCTGTCAGGGCAAACGGCAATGACGCGATAAAGTCGCCGACCAGTTTACTGTCACCCGCAATCACCGGTGCGCGGGTGTGCTGTGCGCGCAGCCGAACCCGGCGCAGGCTGAGGTGGTGCGCCAGCAACTCCTCGAATGCCAGGCGCTGCTGGGCGGGATGCCGGCCTTCAGCCAGCAAGTCGACGGACGCCCGTGGTGGTGGCCGGTGCACGTAGCGCAGGGCGGCAGGCAGCGTGGTCATCCTGAAGGGTGCAATGAGCCGCGCCGGGAGCCAGTCGGGCAGGCGGGCGCAGGCCGCATCATCCGCTTCATCCAGGTACTGCAGGGCCTGCGCGGTGATGGAACGCAGTGTCAGTTGATGTACACCCTCGGTGGCGGGATACACCGGGGTCAGGTGCTCCTCCACGTGCGCCTCCGCACCCGGTTCGATCAGGCGATATTCCGGGTGAATCATTTCCGCGGTTGTCGGACCCGCCCTGACTTCGCCGTAGCAGCGGATACCGGCACCGCGTGTAAAACCGGCCTGCTGAGCCGCGTTGAAGTGGAAGAAACGCAGGGTCAGGGACCCGGTACCGTCACTGATGCGCACCAGCAGCGAGCGCCGGCGGCCAAAGCGGACCTCGGCCAGCTCAATCTCACCCTGCACCACGGCCTGGTCACCGGGCCGGACCGCACCCATAGGCACGATGCGGGTCCGGTCCTCGTAACGCAACGGCAGGTGGAACAGGACGTCCTGGACCGTGCGGATACCGAGATGCTCGAGGCGGCCGGCAACGCGCGGGCCGACACCCTTGAGCACCGTCACCGGTAGCGTGTCGAGGTTGTCAGGTGTGGCTTTATCTGGCGGATTCATAGAATTCAGAAAAGACTATTCACCGCAGAGACGCAGAGGGCGCAAAGAAAAAACAAGGAAAAATAATTATTTCAAAACCTCGAATCTTTTTTACCATGCATATACACGAAAGGCAGTGTTGATCGGATAATTAAGAAAGGTGTTCTCAGCGCCCTCTGCGACTCTGCGGTGATATTTATTTAAGAAAGGTCTGATCAATTCGTCATTGCGAGGAGCGAAGCGACGAAGCAATCTGTAACTGATTGATCGTACTGTCCAGAGATTGCTTCGCTGGCCACTCCCGGCATCCATGCCTCCCGCGGCACTTGTTCATCCATGTACATCGCGCTCGCCATGACGTGATGCATCTATAAATCAGAGGCTCCTTAATTAAAGTCTTTGCGTCCTATGCGCCTTTCGGCAATTGCTCCTGCATTGCTCTATCTCCTGCATGGCCCAGGCCAGCCTCTCGACCGGTTCCCGGTCTCACCTTCTCCATGCAGTCGTGCGGTGAGAAAGGTTTTTCTCTGCGCCCACCGCGTCTCCGCGGTGAAAACAAGGTTATCCCTCAACCTCGCCCAGCACCATGATGGCATCCATTTCCACCTGCGCGTCCCTGGGCAGCGCCGCGACACCAACGGCCGCCCGCGCCGGGTAGGGTTCCTGGAAATAATCGGCCATGACCTGGTTGACCAGGGCGAAGTGCCCCAGGTCAGTCAGGAAGATGTTCAGCTTGACGATATCGCCAAGTGTGCCACCCGCGGCAGTGGCAACCGCGCCGAGATTGTCGAACACCCGCCGGACCTGGTCCTCCATGGTGCCGGTGACCAGTTCCATGGTCTCCGGCACCAGCGGGATCTGGCCCGACAGGTAAACGGTGTTACCGCTGCGCACGGCCTGGGAATAGGTGCCGATGGCCTGCGGTGCCTGATCGGTCTGAATAGGGATTCGAGCCATGCCGGGTCCTTGTAGTTTGACAGTGGCTGATTGTGCATCCCGACACGGGATTGTGCCAGTGGGGCCAGCCCGCATTCCTCACCGGGATAGGCATCTTTCGAAAACAACCTGTCCTTTAGCTATATTCCGCTTTTTATAATCTTAGTACACTGGTTTGACCTGCCGCCGCCCGGTGAGAAATGCAGGCTAACTGCGCAGGCGGCAGATGCGCACCACGGAATCGATACCGCGCACCCTGCGCATGACACTGGCCAGGTGCTTGCGGTTGTGAACCGAGACGGTGAAGATCAGCGTGTTGGTGAGCCCGTCGCGCTCATCGATGGCCACGTTCTCGATATTGGAGTCCTCCTCGCTGATCACGGCGGCGACCGTTGCCAGCACACCACGGCGGTCGGCAACCACCACGCCGATCTCGACCGGGAATTCCTCATCGACACCGGGCTCCCACTGCACTTCCAGACAGTTCTCGGCGGGGTGCTTGTGCTCGGACAGGTTGCGGCAGGTCTCGGTATGGATCACCATGCCACGGCCTTTGGTCACTATACCCACCACCGGGTCACCCGGGATGGGGCGGCAACACTTGGCAAAGTGCATCACCATGCCCTCCGTCCCCCTGATCACCAGTGGCTGTGCCGCCGCGTCGCCATTGGCTGTGGTCGTGCCCTCGTCGCGGGCCGGGACCAGGGCGCGCGCAACCAGCACGGCCGGGCGCCGGCCAAGACCAATCTGCACGAGCAAGTCTTCGAATTCATCCAGCTGGCATTCCTTCAGCAGCGCAGTCAGGCGTTGTTCCGAGATCTTGTCGGCCGAGGCATTAAACACGCCGAGGGCCCGGTTGAGCATGCGGCGGCCAAGTTCGACGCTCTCCTCACGTTTCATGTTTTTCTGGTAATGCCTGATATTTGAGCGCGCCTTGGCCGATACCACGAAGCTCAGCCATGCCGGGCTGGGATGGGCGGCTGCGGCGGTGACGACTTCCACCGTCTGACCGCTGTGTAGCTGGGTACGTAGTGGCACCAGTTGGCGATCAACCTTGGATGCAATACAGGTATTGCCGACATCGGTGTGCACGGCGTAGGCGAAATCGACCACGGTGGCCCCGTGCGGCAGCTTCATGATCTCGCCAGCCGGGGTGAACACGTAGACCGCGTCCGGGAACAGGTCGATCTTGACGTTTTCGAGGAATTCCAGCGAATTGCCAGCGTGCTTCTGAATCTCCAGCAGTTCACGTAGCCACTCGCGTGCGCCCGCGTGGATATAGTCGATATGCTGATCCCCCGCCTTGTACAGCCAGTGCGCCGCCACGCCGGACTCCGCGACCTTGTCCATCTCCTCGGTGCGGATCTGTACCTCAATCGGCACACCATAGGGTCCGAACAGGATGGTGTGAAGCGACTGGTAGCCATTGGCCTTGGGAATGGCAATGTAGTCCTTGAACTTGCCCGGTACCGGCTTATACAGGTTGTGCATGACACCGAGCACCCGGTAGCAGGTATCAACCCGGTCGACGATGATGCGGAAGGCATAGACATCATAGACATCATCGAAGGACAGGGTCTTGTCACGAATCTTGCGGTACAGGCTGTAAAGATGCTTTTCACGACTCAGGATGCGGCCACTGAGCTTCTCCTGCCGCAGGCGTCGCTTGATGGAGGTCTCGATCTTGTTGAGCACCTCCTTGCGATGGCCACGGGCCTCGCGCACCGCCTTCTCGAGTACCCGGTAGCGTAGCGGGTACATGGCCTGGAAGCCCAGGTCCTCCAGCTCCAGGCGCAGGGTGTTGATGCCCAGCCGGTTGGCGATCGGTGCATAGATCTCGAGCGTCTCGCGGGCTATGCGGCGGCGCTTGTCGGGACGCATGACACCCAGGGTGCGCATGTTGTGCAAACGGTCGGCGAGCTTGACCAGGATGACGCGGATATCCCGCACCATGGCGAGGATCATCTTGCGGAAGTTTTCGGCCTGGGCCTCGGCCTGGCTCTCGAATTCCATCTGGGTCAACTTGCTGACACCGTCGACCAGATCGGCCACTTCGCTGCCGAAATCCCTGGCTATCTGCTCCTTGGCGGTCTCGGTATCCTCGATGACGTCGTGCAGGATCGCAGCGATAATGGACTTGTGGTCGAGGCGCAGCTCGCCGAGGATACGTGCCGCCGCGATGGGGTGGTAGATATAGGGCTCGCCGGACAGGCGGTGCTGACCTTCATGGGCCTCGGCGCCGAACAGGTAGGCCTGGTAGACCTCCTGGACCTGCTCCGGCTCCAGGTAGCCTTCCAGCATATGACACAGATCGCTGATCAAAAAGCGCGAGTTGTCGTTTGCGATCGTTTCCTGTTGGGTAGCCATACGTGCTCACCGGGTTAGGCACGCGCTGTTGTGATGTCAGACACAGGCCGGCCAGTTCATGCCAGGTACAGACCATCATAGGACAAATGCTGTTGTTGTTGCACCCGCAGTATGGAAGTGCGGGGTGTTCGCCGGGACCGGCACGCCAAGTGCAGGATTAACCGCGGATATCAGACGGGATTTCTTATGACCACCCGGACCTGGCGGGAAGGAAAAGGTGGCTGGGCTTATTCAGTGCCCTCTGGCGCGCTGTCGCCGGCAGGCGTAGCGGCTTCTTCTGTCGCGGCTTCCCCGGCCAGTACCAGCTCTTCCTCCTCGGATAATTCCGGTGTGACCGGTTCATCCAGTATGGAAGGCCCGATCTTGCCCTCAGCAATTTCCCGCAGCGCGACAATTGTGGGTTTGTCGTTTTCCCATTGAACAAACGGCTCGACACCGTTAGCCAGCTGGCGCGCCCGTTTGGTCGCGACCAGTACCAGCTGGAAGCGGTTATCTACATTGTCGAGGCAGTCTTCAACAGTGACGCGTGCCATGGGATTCTCCGTTAAATCGGGCTGTAAACTTCTTCAGGGCGCGAAAGTGTAACCGAATCAACCAGCTGATTCCAG
Organism: uncultured Ectothiorhodospiraceae bacterium; assembly: GCA_947258545.1. Taxonomy (GTDB): domain Bacteria; phylum Pseudomonadota; class Gammaproteobacteria; order UBA9214; family UBA9214; genus CAMYJZ01. The sequence continues at coordinate 64,290 of CAMYJI010000007.1, read as the reverse complement.
TAACGCCGCCAGCAGATCGGCCTGGTGCCGCTCCTGCACCGGCAGCAGCAGCCGGCGGCTGCGCATGACCGCGGCCAGCTCCTCCAGCGCCACTTCGAAAGCATCGTTGAAAATCAGATAATCGTATTCACGGTAGTGAATCATCTCGCTGACGGCAGCGCGCATGCGGCGCGCGATGACCTCATCGTCATCCTGTTTGCGGCCGCGCAGGCGCTCCTCCAGCGCCTCCCGGGAGGGCGGCATAATGAAAATCCCGACAGCCTCCGGCAGGACCTTGCGCACCTGCCGGGCACCCTGCCAGTCGATCTCCAGGATGACGTCCTGGCTGTTCGATAGCTGCTCTTCCACACTCAGGCTGGAGGTGCCGTAGAAATTGTCGAATACCTGCGCATGCTCGAGAAACACCCCGGCATCGATCATCTCGCGGAAGGCCGGGCTGTCCACGAAGTGATAATCCTGTCCATCCACCTCACCGGGTCGCGGCTGGCGGGTGGTGTGCGAGACCGACAGCGCGAGCCCCTCCCCCATCTTATCCAGCAGTGCGTCGATCAGGCTGGTCTTGCCGGCACCGGACGGTGCCGAGATGATGTACAGTGCGCCCCTGCTGCCTCTTTGGCCACCTCTCGAACCATCTCCACTCATGTGCATCGCCTCTCGCTGACCGTTGAATCCCGGCGTTATTCTACATTCTGGACCTGCTCGCGCATTTGCTCGATCAGCACCTTGAGCTCGACGGAGATCGTGGTCGTCTCGGCGGCGGCGGACTTTGAGCCGAGGGTATTCGCCTCGCGATTGAGCTCCTGCATCAGGAAATCCAGACGCCGCCCCACCGGTTCCTTTGTGTCCAGAACCCGGCGCACCTCATCGATATGGCCGCCGAGCCGGTCCATCTCCTCGTCCACGTCGATCTTCTGGACCAGGAAGACCAGCTCCTGCTCCAGCCGGTACGGGTCGGCCGGGGTGTCCAGTTCGGCCAGCCGCGCCTGCAGCTTTTCGCGCAGGGCCGAACGGATTTCCGGCAACAGCTGGCGCGTCCTTGCGACCAACGCGCTCATGGCATCACAACGCCGGGTCAACAGTCCCAGGATCTGTTCCCCCTCGCGTTCCCGCGAGGTGACCAGCTCCTCCAGTGCCCGGTCCAGCAGGGCCAGGGCGCTTTTCTGCAGTGGCCCGGTATCCACTTCCTGCTCGCGCACCACACCCGGCCAGCGCAGCAGGTCCATGGCATTCAGCGCGGCAGCCTCCGGCAGCCGTGCATTCACCGCCTGACAGGCATCCAGCAGGCGGGTCAGGTTGCCCTCATCGAGCACGACCGGTGCAGCGCCGGCAGCCGCCGGGCGATAGCGGCAGGAGCAGTCGACCTTGCCACGGCCGAGGCGGGCATTGATCTTTTCACGTACTGCCGATTCCACTGCCCGCAGTTCCTCCGGCAGGCGAATGCCGATCTCCAGATAACGGTGGTTCACGGATCGTAGCTCCCAGGACAGCGTACCCTGGTCGGTATCGGCCTCCTGCCTGGCAAAGGCCGTCATGCTGCGTATCATGTGCCCATGGACTCCTGTGAGGTAAAAACGGGATCGCCATGGTAAGCCTTATCGATGTCCCGATAAACCGTATCAGATGCAGACAATACATCGATGCACAGGGAAATCAGCCACGTCAGCCTCCAGGGGGACCGCGCCACTAACCAGGATCGCTGCCTGGCCGTGGAACGGGCGGGCTGCGCCTTGCTGTTAATGGCCGATGGCATGGGCGGACACCCGCGCGGTGAACTCGCCGCCCAGGTATTCATTGACAGCATGGCCGGGCAGTTCAACAGTGCCGATTTGCCGCTTGCGGCTCAGGGGGAGTTTCTCAGGTACAGCATCGAGCAGGCCCACCACGATATCGTGGCCACGGGTCTTCAGCAGACGCCGCCCGTCGACCCGCGTACCACCGCTGTGGCCTGCCTGGTCCGGGACCGGCAGGCCTGCTGGGCGCATGTCGGTGACAGCCGGCTGTACCTGATACGGAATGGAACAGTACGCTACCGCACGCGCGACCATTCCCTGGTCGAGGAACTGATCCAGCGGGGCGAACTGGAAGAATCCGGACGCACACTTCATCCCTTGCGCAACTACGTCAGTCGCGCCCTGGGCGGTGACAGGCAACCACCCGGCATCACACTCTCGGAACCGTGCACTCTGCTGGCCGGGGACCTCCTGCTATTGTGCAGCGACGGTCTCTGGGCCAGCGTCCCTGAGGAACAGCTGGCCGGCCTGGCTGGCGCCGGCTTGCTGGAACAGGCGGCCCGCGAGCTCGCCGCCGCGGCCGAACAGGCCACTCACCCCGCCAGCGACAACGTCACCCTGCTGGCCTGCCGGTTGTCTGCATAAGTCCGCCTTCCCGGCGGACCTCAGGCGTTGTCGGTGTCCTGTGCGGCCTGCACGCTGTCTTCCAGCACGGCCGCCAGGTCATCTCCATTGCCCACGCCCGCGCTTGCCACCTTTGGCCCCAGCATCACTGCCATCCAGCGGGTTGCTTCACGGCTGTCCAGCACGATCTTGACGGCAATGGTCAACGGCACCGAGAGCAGCATGCCGACGGGACCCAGTACCCAACCCCAGAACACCAGTGACAGGAACACCACCAGCGTCGACAAGCCGAGGCCGCGCCCCATAAAGCGCGGCTCGACGAAGTTGCCGATCACGACGTTGACCACCGCGTAGCCTGCTACCGACAACAACGCCGGGGTAACACCCAGCTGGATCAGCGCCAGCAACACCGCGGGCACCGCCGCCAGAATGGAGCCGATGTTCGGAATAAAATTGAACAGGAAGGCCAGCAGCCCCCAGAGCAGCGGATAATCCACACCGAGAATCCACAACCAGATGGCAATCACCAGCCCGGTGGCAAGGCTGGCCAGGGTCTTGATCCCCATGTAGTGGTTGATATTCCGCGTGGCCGTGCTGAACTGTTCGAGCGTGGCCTCGGCATTGCGCGACGCCACCCGCCATTTGTCTGGCAGGCCGGCCGCCTCCAGCAGCAGGAATATCACTGTAATCAGGATCAGAAAGCTGTTGGTCAGCATATTCCCCATGCTGCTGAGCAGGGTGGAGACCAGCTTCATGGCCCTGCCCGGGTCCAGGTACTGGGTCACGGTGTCGATCGAGAGAACCAGGCCCTGCCCGGCCATCCAGCTGATCAGGCCGGCCGTGATGTCCCGCAGCCGCACCTGATAACCGGGCAATGCCTGTGAGAAGTCATCCAGTGAGCTGCCGATCAATGCCCCCGTCAGCAACATCAGCATCACCAGAGCCGCCATCACAACCAGTAATGCCATGCCCCCTGATAAGCCTTTCTCCTGCAGCCACTGATAGGGCGGCGCGATGATAATGGCAATGAAGACGGCCAGCAGAAACGGGACCAGCAGCGATGCCGCGGCCTTCATTCCGGCAACCACGATCACGAAGGCGGCTAGGGTAACCAGGACACCCCCTGTTCTTGCCCTGAGATCAGTACTCATGGTGTTGTTCTGACATTAACAGGCAGACCCATGTACTTGCTCGATCCTAGTGTTGATAAAGCCGCCTGTTATAACAGCCTGCCCCGTGAATTACCAAGGCGAAACAAGGCAGGTCGATATCACTCGCTTTATTTCGCCTTCGCGTCGGGGATATCAGGCTATAATCCGCGCTCGCAAACCAGGCCAAGGAAACCGACATGCGTCCCAGCAACCGCGCCCCCGATGACATGCGTCATGTACGCATTACCCGTAGCTACACCAAGCATGCCGAGGGCTCGGTATTGGTGGAGTTCGGCGATACCCGCGTGCTCTGCAATGCCACTGTAGAAGAGCGCATTCCCGGCTTTCTCCGGGGCAAGGGCGAGGGCTGGGTGACGGCCGAATACGGCATGCTGCCCCGCTCGACCACCAGCCGTATGGGCCGCGAGGCGGCCCGTGGCAAGCAGGGAGGGCGCACCATGGAGATCCAGCGCCTGATCGGGCGCTCGCTGCGCGCGGTCATGGACATGAAGGCGCTGGGCGAGCGCTCCATCACCATCGACTGCGACGTTATCCAGGCCGACGGTGGCACCCGGACCGCCAGTATCACCGGCGGCTACGTTGCGCTCGCCGATGCCGTGCAATCACTGCTGGACGCCAAGGTCCTGGATAAGAACCCGCTCACCGGCCGGGTCGCCTCGGTCTCGGTCGGTATCTACCAGGACACGCCGGTACTCGATCTCGACTATGCGGAAGACTGCAACGCGGAGACCGACATGAATGTCGTTATGAACGACGCCGGTGATTTCATCGAGGTCCAGGGCACGGCCGAAGGTCACCCCTTCAGCCAGGACGAACTGGACCGCATGCTGGCACTGGCCAGGCAGGGTATTGACGAACTGCTCGCCAGCCAGCAGGCGGCACTGGACGAGGGCTGAGCGGTTGAAAGAGATTGTCCTGGCCAGCGGCAACCCGGGGAAGGTGCGCGAGATCAACCAGCTGCTGGCGGAACTCGACCTGCAGGTCAGGCCGCAGGGTGAATTCGGCGTGGCGGATGCAGAGGAGACCGGCCTGACCTTTGTCGAGAACGCCCTGCTGAAGGCGCGCAATGCCGCCAGCCACACCGGCCTGCCCGCCATTGCCGATGATTCGGGGATCGAGGTCGATGCCCTGAACGGTGCGCCGGGCATCTACTCGGCACGCTATGCCGGTACCGGCGCCAGCGACCAGGCCAACCTGGAAAAACTCCTCGATGCACTGCGCGAGGTAGCGGAAGCCGCACGCACGGCCCGCTTCCAGTGCCTGATGGTCTACCTGCGCCATGCCGAAGACCCCACGCCACTCATCTGCCAGGGCACCTGGGAAGGCCGTATCCTGTTCGAGCCACGCGGCGACAACGGCTTCGGCTACGACCCGGTGTTCTACGTGCCCACCCACGACTGTTCCTCGGCGGAACTCGCGCCTGACGTAAAGAACACACTGAGCCATCGCGGCCAGGCCCTGCGACAGCTGGTCGCGGCATTAGGTCATATGCCGCTAACAAGTAATTAAAAGCGGGCTCCCGCGCCCGCACGGCGATTCTATTTTCTTTGCTTGATCAAATTACTCCTTGTGTTTCCGTAACAAATAAATATGTTGTTGGTTAATCGCGTCTGCAAGGCGCTCCTACAGTTATTTGAATATTTCTTTCCGTGGATTTTATGGCTATTTCACGGTTTATCAGCGCGTTCTGCCTGACTTCCCGTAGGCGCAGCCGAGCATCGCAGTGAAAATCAGATAAAGCGAGCCGCCTGTTTGAGCGTATCGTGCCGCGCACGATCGCGAGTTCGGCGAGCGCTGATTTTCACGAGAAGCGCAGGCAAGGCTGCGAAGCGGCCTTGTATATTCAGGGCTTCTGACATCCAAGCCTCCGAGTGTCCTTTCTTTTCGGCCCTTTTCTTTGGACAAGCAAAGAAAAGGGTCCCGGCGTGCGGCCCGGAAGCCCGCTTCCACAGAACTGTACGGAGTATTAGTATCCCAACCATGTTCAACTTCACCTCCCCACCCCCTCTGTCCCTCTACGTCCACATCCCCTGGTGCGTGCGCAAGTGCCCCTACTGCGACTTCAACTCCCACGAGCTGCACGATGAAATCCCGGAACAGGCCTATGTGGATGCGCTGATTGCCGACCTGGAGCAGGATCTCCCGCGAGTCTGGGGTCGCACTGTGGAAACCGTGTTCATCGGCGGCGGGACCCCCAGCCTGTTTTCACCCGCAGCCATCAGCCGGCTGCTCAGTGAGCTGCGCGCGCGCGTGCCTCTGAGGCCCGCGGCCGAGATCACCCTGGAGGCCAACCCGGGTACCGTGGACCAGGAACACTTCCGGGGCTTCCGCGAGGCAGGCATCAACCGCCTGTCGATCGGCATCCAGAGCTTCGACCGATCATTACTCCAGCAGATCGGACGCATCCACGATGAGCGTGAGGCACTGGGGGCTGTGCGAGCGGCACAACAGGCTGGCTTTGACAACATCAACCTGGACCTGATGTTCGGCCTCCCGGAGCAGACACTCGACCAGGCCCTGGAGGACCTGCACATCGCACTCGATCTGGGACCCGCGCACCTCTCCTGGTACGAACTCACCATCGAACCGAATACCTGGTTTCACCGGCACCCCCCGGAACCTCAACCTGATGAAATGCTGTGGGCCATGCAGGAACAGGGACGCAACAGCCTGGAGGCAGGCGGCTATAACCGCTATGAGGTCTCTGCCTACAGCAGGGACAAGCACCGCTGCCGGCATAACCTCAATTATTGGCAATTCGGCGACTACCTCGGTATCGGGGCCGGCGCCCATGCCAAGATCACCGATGCCGGCCAGCAGACCGTGACACGCATCGCCAAGACCCGGCACCCGCGGGCCTACCTGGATCAGGCTGCTGGCGAGCGACGTATAGCGAGTGAAAACCGGCTGGGCGCGGACGATGTCATGCTGGAATATGCGCTGAATGCCTTGCGACTCGACCGGGGCTTTACCGCCGCGGACTTCAGTGAAGCCACCGGTCTGCCATTTTCGGCAACCGCGAAACCGCTTAACGCCGCACTGGAGCAGGGCCTGCTTGAAAATTACAATGGCACCATCGTGACAACAACAAAGGGGCAGCGCTATCTCAATGAGGTACTGCACTACTGGCTGACCGATACACAGGAACATGCTCGAGCCGGCCAGCATTGACTGCCCCTATTGCGGGGAATGCTTTGAAAGCATCGTGGACTGCTCCGGCGGCAGCCAGGACTACATCGAGGATTGCCCGGTATGCTGTCGTCCCATTGAAATTCATATTGAAATCGGCCTTAATCGGGAACTGGGCTCTCTGACAATACGACGTGATGATGACTGACTACAAACCAATCGACTGCGGCCTGTACAGTGAATATGAAGTGGCCATTCTGCACCGCAGCAGGCTCCGGCTCACCTGGCGAGATAGCACTGAGACCGTGCATATCGAGGTACTCACCCCAAATGACCTGCGCACCCGTCAGGGCGAGGAATTCCTGGTCGTTACCGGCCAGGATGGCAGGCAACAGGAAATCAGGCTGGACCGCATCCTGCACTGCAAGCCGGCCTGACCGCTACCCGGCCGTCCATGAAACACCATCCACGGGCGATACATTTCCTATGACACAAGCCCAGCATCGGTTAGCGTCTTGACCAACGACCAGCACGATCTGGAGCTGCTGCTGCAGTCACGCATACCCCTGATCGTCATCGAGACCCGGGACGAGAAACGGGTCACCCGCCTGTTCGCCAAGCTGGCCGTCAGGCTTGCCCTGCCGGTGATGGCCTGGTCCGCGACGACCGGCATGCACCGGATCGATTTCGAATCGACGCCCCAGCGGCATACCATCGAACCACGCCAGGCCCTGGGCCAGATCAGGGCCACGACAAACCCGAGCATTTACCTGTTACTGGATTTCCACCCCTACCTCGACGACCCCTTCAATGTGCGCTTGCTGAAGGAGATCGCACTCGAGCACCACAGCGTCGGGCACACGCTGGTCCTGATCAGCCATGAGGTTGACATACCGGAGGAACTGCAGGCGTTCAGCGCGCGCTTTAGCCTGTCCCTGCCTGATGTACCGCACATAGACAGGATTATCCATGAAGAGGCCGATCACTGGTCAAAAGCACACATGGGTCGAAAGGTGAAGACGGACCGCAAGACACTTGACCTGATAACACGCCAGCTCCTTGGTCTCACGGCAACCGATGCACAGCGAATAATACGCACTATTATATTTGACGACGGCGCCATCAATCACGCCGATCTCGACCGGGTAACCCGCGCGCGCTACCAGCTCCTGGAAACCAACGGCGCCCTGTCGATCGAATTTGAAACCACTGATTTCGGTGAGGTGGGTGGACTGCGGGGCCTGAAGCGCTGGATCAGGCTGCGTCGCAACGCCTTCCTGGAGACCAACAGCCAGCTCGATGCGCCCAAGGGTATCCTGTTGGTCGGCGTGCAGGGCGGGGGCAAAAGCCTTGCCGCCAAGGCCGTTGCCGGCATGTGGCGCCTGCCGCTGCTGCGCCTCGACTTCGGGACCCTGTATAACAAGTTCTTCGGTGAAACCGAACGCAACCTGCGCGATGCACTCAAGTCCGCCGAGGCAATGGCACCCTGCGTACTGTGGATCGATGAAATCGAAAAGGCCATCGCCGGGGGAGATTACGACAGCGGCACCTCGCTACGTATACTCGGCAGCCTGCTGACCTGGATGGCCGAGCGCAAGGCCGCGGTATTCATTGTCGCCACCGCCAATGTCATCGAGCAGTTGCCCCCGGAACTGATCCGCAAGGGACGGCTGGACGAGATCTTCTTTGTCGACCTGCCAGATGCCTCCACCCGCGCGGAAATCTTCACCATTCACCTGCGCAAGCGCGAACTCGACCCCGAGGCCTTTGATATCGCCGGCCTGGCGCAGCTGACCGAGGGCTTTTCCGGTGCCGAGATCGAGCAGGCCGTTGTCGCAGCCGCCTACCTGGCCCGGGAAGACCAGGTCCCGGTCGATACCGGTCATATCCGCAGCGAAATCGGGCAGACGCGACCCCTGTCCCAGGTCATGGCGGAGAAGGTCGCGCGGCTACGGGCGTGGGCCCGTGACCGGACCGTTTCGGCCAATTGATTATGAAAAATCATTATAAATCAGGAAATCGTCGTCCACGCGGCGCAACAGTTATACACAATCTGGCAGCGCGTCAACCCCCAGTGTCCGGCACCTCCACTGACGAATCCGACCGCGTTTAACATCCTATTGTTATATAAGATTTTATTTTTATTGAGTACGGGTTATCCACAACTTGCCTTGAACGCCAATAACCGGTAAAGGCGGCCCACGTCAAGCGCTCTGTCCACAAGGTTATCCACAAGCTGGGAAAACAAGCCCATAAAATCCAAGGGGTTTTGCCAGCAGATCCCGTCTGCAAGCCTGATTGACGGTGTGATATGCTCGATTAACAGGAAAAACAACAAACTGGCCGCAAACTGGCGGCCAAAATCGGAGGGCCCCATGCCCGACAGCACGCCCGTAACTCCACATGGCTTCGATGAGTGGGCGACCCTGGCAAAATCAGATCCGCAGGCCTTCGAGACACAGCGCCGGCAGGTGATCGACAGGGCAATTCTCGCCGCTCCCGTGGACCGGCAGCAGCAACTGCGCCGGATCCAGTGGAAGCTGGACCAGATCCGCAGCACTTCACGCACCCCCATGGTGGCCTGCCTGCGTATGAACCGCCTGCTGTGGGAGTCTGTCACCGGTGAAAACGGGCTGCTCGCCTGCTTGCAGCAACCCGCCGCGGTCAGGCAGCACCCCGCCGCCGCCGCACGGGTCATCCCCCTTGTACCGCGGCGCTGAGCGGCCCCACTTGCCGCATAAGGGCGGATAAAGTATGATCGCCGGCCTTTTCACGATAGTCACCGCCACGGGACTATCGACCGAAGCTCAGGAAACCGTTTTTTCGAGGCAGTTATGAAATCGGACATACATCCAGCATACGACGACATCAAGGTCAGCTGCAGTTGCGGCGCGAGCTTCACGACACGCTCGACCGTTGGCAAAGACCTCTCTATCGAGGTGTGCTCGCAATGCCATCCATTTTATACCGGCAAGCAGAAAATCGTTGATGCCGGCGGACGTGTCGACAAGTTCCGCCGCCGTTACGGGAAAAGCCAGTAACGCGGGACATGCCGTTCAAGTACCGCTGCAATAAGGCGCCTGTCCAGGGCGCCTTATTCGTTTTGGGGCTGTTGCTATGCGGCGGTGGTCTGAATTCCATTCTCGCAGGCAGCGCCAGGGCAGCCGACTGTGCTGCGGACCGAACCAGCGAACGGGTCCAGGTCGTCCATGTCTATGACGGTGACACGGTGAAGTTGCGTGACGGACGGCGGTTGCGCTTCATCGGCATCAACACCCCGGAAGTGGGCCGCAACGGCGAGACCTCCCAGGCACTGGCCGAATCGGCAAGGGCCACCCTGAATACACTCCTCGACAAGCACAACAGAACCCTGCTGCTGCGCCATGGAAAGGAACCACGTGATCATTACGGGCGCCTGCTTGCCCATGCCTTTCTCGATGACGGCAGCAATCTGGCAGTGCATCTGCTGGAACGTGGGCTTGCCACCACGCTGGTGGTACCGCCCAACACCTGGTCACAGGATTGCTACCAGTCCCGCGAGGACAGCGCACGCGCTGCACAACGTGGCCTGTGGGCATTAGCGGGCTACCTGCCACTGGAAAGTCGCACCCTGCCACTGGCATCACGCGGCTTCCACCTAGTGCGCGGGCAAATAACAGAAATACGTCAGTCACGTCATAGCGTTTGGCTGGACCTGGAGGGTCCGTTGGTGCTAAAGGTTGCCCGCAGGGATCTGGTCAATTTCAAACCCGGTTTCCCGGAAAACCTAGCGGGTCGCCGTATCGAGACCCGGGGCTGGATCAGGAAGGATGACCGCGGCCTGCGACTGAACCTGCGACATCCTGCGACGCTCACCGTGCTCGACCGGCCGCGCCGCTGACTGGAACACAACCGTTACATTACGGTCTATTTGGTAGAGAACCACCATTAATTTCACACACACCATGCGATATCTGTCCCTGTCAGGCATCCTGCTCCTTGTTATTTTCCAGCTAGGCGTCAGCGGCTGTGCGACCAACCCGGTCAGCGGCACTAGCGATTTCGTACTCATGAGCGAGGAGCAGGAAATTGCACTGGGACGCAAATACAGCGCTGAAATCATCAAGGACATGCCGCTGTATGAGGACCCGGAGCTGGCAAAGCTGGTACAGGATATCGGTGAACAGGTAGCCGCCAACAGCCACCGCCCGGAACTGATCTATCGTTTCGCTGTGCTCGACAGCACCGATGTCAATGCCTTTGCCCTGCCGGGTGGATATATCTACATCACCCGGGGTCTGCTCGCCTACCTCAATACCGAGGCGGAGCTGGCGGCGGTCCTGGGACATGAAATCGGTCATGTCACGGCACGCCATAGCGTGCGCCAGCACAGCACCGCGACTGCCGCCGGGCTGGTTGCCGCGGTACTGGGCGCGGCCAGCGGTGTCCAGGGTGCCGACACCCTGGCCAACATGGCCGGCACGGCCATCGTGCGCGGCTATGGCCGCGAGCATGAACTGGAGGCAGATCGCCTGGGTGCAGAATACCTGGCCAGAACGGGCTATGATCCCGACGCCATGCTGGAGGTCGTCGGCATCCTGAAGCACCAGGAAGAATTCGAAAAATCACGTGCCGAGGATGAAGACCGCGAACCCAAGACCTATCACGGGCTCTTTTCAACTCACCCCGAGAATGACGAACGCCTACAGGAGGTCGTCAAGGCTGCGCGCGCCCACAAGAGCGGCTCGACGAACCGGATCAACCGCGAAGGCTTCATACAGGCCCTCGAAGGCCTGACCTTCGGAGACAGCGAAAAGGAAGGCATCATCCGGGACAACCGCTTCTACCACAAGGAACTGGACTTCACTGTGACCTTCCCGCAGGGCTGGCGCATCGAAAACCTGCCCGACAAGATCATTGCCACGCCGGCGGGCAATGACGGCCTAGTGCAGCTCAGCGTCACCGACAGGAACAAGCGCATTTCATCGCAGGAATTCATGATCAAGCGCATGAAACTTGAAAATCTGGAACGGGGCGAATCCGTCAACAGCCATGGTCTAAGCGGTTACACGGCGGTCGCCCGCAGCAAGACACCCTATGGCATGAGGCCAGTGCGCTATGTGGTACTTTACCGCAACCAGAAGGCCTACATTTTTGCAGGGGCGGCAAAGGATAAAAAGGCCCTCAATGGCTATGACCCGGAAATACTGGCAACGGCGCGCAGCTTCCGCTCACTCGGAGAAGGGGAAAAAATGCTTGCGAGCGAGGAAAAAATTCATATCACCCGGTCCCCGGCAGGCGCGCGTTACCGCGACCTTGCCGACTCGTCACCCATCGCAAATTATCCGGAAGAACAGCTGCGACTGCTGAACGGCCATTATCCCGACAGCGAGCCCCGGCCGGGACAATACATCAAGATCGTGCGCTAGCTTGCTGGGCGTCTGCTGTTTACACAGGCCGAGCATGGCTATACTGTCTACGTCCTCATAGCGGCCAACACCAGCTAAGGGAATAATCCATGAAAAAAATCAGTATCATCGGCGCCGGGCGCGTTGGGGAAACAACAGCGCTGGTCATTGCACAGCGATGCCTGTGCCGGGAAGTAACGCTGCTTGATGTTCGCGAGGGGGCAGCGGCCGGCGCCGCACTGGATATCATGCAGGCCGCTGCATTCTTCGGTTTCGATACGCATGTCAATGGTGGCAGCGATCCGGCCCTGATTGCCGGCTCGGACCTGGTCATCGTCACCGCCGGTTCGCCGCGCAAACCGGGCATGTCACGCAGCGACGTGCTCGATATCAACCGTGCCGTCGTCGACGGTATCGTCGATCAGGTACTCGAATTCACCCCGGACGCGCTGTTGCTCATCGTTACCAACCCGGTCGATGTCCTGACCTGGCATGCCTGGAAACGCAGCGGCTGGGACAAGAGCCGGGTCTTCGGCCAGGCGGGGGTGCTGGACGCGGCCCGCATGGCCCATTTCCTCGCCCGGGAAACCGGGCGCTCTATCAAGGATATCCATACCATGGTCATCGGCGGACACGGCGATACCATGGTCCCGCTGCTGAGGCACAGCAGCGTGCACGGGGTTAGCGCCGCCTCCCTGCTGGATCACGCAGCCAGTACCCGGATCATCGAAAAAACCCGGAACGGTGGCGGTGAGGTACTGACGCTGAAAAAGGATAGCAGCGCCTACAACGCACCGGCAGCGGCCACCGCCACCATGGTCGATGCCATCTGCCATGACCGCAAGCGGGTACTGTCCTGTGTCAGCGTGCTGCAGGGGGAATACCGGCAGAGTGACATCACCGCCGGCGTACCCGTGATCCTCGGACGCAACGGCATCGAGCAGGTCATCGAACTCTCCCTGGATGAAACGGAGCAGGCGGGCTTCCAGCGCTCCCTCGACAGCATCCGTGCCGACCTCAAACTGGCCTAGTCCTGATCCGGACTAAACATGCGGGCTAAAACAACTGTTCCGGGGTATGACTGCCCGGACCCTGCCCGGAGCCCATCACCGAAGGGCTGACGCTTTCCCGGGGGACAAACTCGGCCCGGAACGTCTCGAAGATGGCATCTGACTGCCCGCTGTCTGCCAGTAACCCGGTCGTCGGGTCGATACGCACGGCCACCAGCCCCCCCGGTTGTGCGCGTCTCTGCTGGTCGCGACCGCCCAGAGCGGATCCCATATAGTCAATCCACATCGGCAGGGCGGCACGCCCTCCAGTCTCACCCCGGCCCAGTGGTTCCAGCTTGTCGAATCCAACCCAGGCCACCGCGACCAGTGATGGGTTGTAACCGCAGAACCAGGCATCCTTCTGGTCGTTGGTTGTGCCGGTCTTGCCGCCAAGGTCAGTGCGGCCCAGCGACCTGGCGCGCGTTCCGGTTCCCCGCTGGATCACATCCTGCAGCATGGAATTCATCAGCCAGGCATTCTGCGGGGTAATGACGGCTTGCGCCAGCTTGAGCTGCTGCTCGCCGTTATCGAGGATGGTCTCCAGGGACCCCGGACAATCGGGACAGACCACTTCCGGCTCCTGCCGGTAGATCACATCACCCTCTGCATTATGGATACGCTGGATAAAATAGGGCTCGATCAGGTATCCGCCGTTGGCGAACACGGCAAAGGACCGGGCCATCTGCAGCGGGGTTGCCGAGGCACTACCCAGCGCCAGTGTCAGGTCCCTGGGCAACTGGGAGGATTGGAAACCGAAACGCTCGGCATATTGCGCCGCATAATCTGCACCAATCGCCCGCAATATCCGGATGGACACCAGGTTGCGGGAACGAAAGAGCGCCTCCCGCAGTCGGGTTGGGCCATAGAAGCGGCCGCTGTAATTCTCCGGTCGCCAGGTCGCCTCCAGGGCGTCGTCATCGAACACGACCGGGGCATCGTTGATAATGCTGGCGGGTGTGTAGCCCTGTTCCAGAGCTGCAGAGTAGATCATCGGCTTGAAGCTGGAACCCGGCTGGCGTTTGGCCTGTACCGCCCGGTTGAACTTGCTGCGGTAGTAATCGAATCCCCCGGAGAGGGCAACGATGGCGCCATCATCCGGGTGCAGTGACACCAGCGCACCCTGGACATCAGGCAGCTGGGCCAGGCGCCATTCCCCCTCATCGTGGGATTCCACCCGGATGACATCCCCGACAGCCAGCACATCAGCCGCGGTGCCCGGCGGCTTGCCCATGCTGTCGACCGACTTATAGGAGCGCGCCCAGGCCAGACCGTCCCAGTCAATTGCAATGAGCCCCTGGCTGCGCAGGAAAATCCAGACGGAACGTTCATCCACGGCCGTGACCAGGCCGGCCTCGAGGCCGCCAACGTCCGCATGGTCCTGCAACAAATCCGGCAGGGCCTCCTCTTCGATACCGGCCAGGTCCACATGCCCCTCGGGTCCGCGGTAGCCATGCCGGCGACCGTAGGCCAGCAGCGCCTTGCGCAGGGCACGGTCGGCAGCCGCCTGACGCTCCGAGTCCAGGGTTGTCACGACATCGAAGCCGGAGGTATAGGCCTCCTGACCGTAGCGCCTGACCATTTCGTCGCGCACCATCTCGGCGACATAGGGCGCCCTGACACCGGCCTGGACCCGGTGCAGTACCGCACCATCGGCCTCTTCCAGGGCCGTCTTGTACGTTGCGCTATCGATGAAATCCAGTTGGTACATGCGGCCAAGGATATAGTCGCGTCGCGCCAGGGCCGCGCCAGGATCATTGATCGGGTTGACGCGTGACGGTGCCTTCGGCAGCCCGGCGATCATGGCCATGCGGGCAAGCGACAGATCGTCTATCCCTGTACCGTAATAGACCCGGGCAGCCGCCTCCACGCCGTAGGCACGATGCCCCAGGTAGATCTTGTTCAGATACAACTCGAGGATTTCGTCCTTGCTCAGTGAGCGCTCGATCCGGAAGGAGAGAATGATTTCCGTCAGCTTGCGCAAATAGGTCTTTTCGCTGCTCAGGAAGAAGTTCCTGGCCACCTGCATGGTGATAGTGCTGCCGCCCTGGCGCTTCTCCCCGGTACGAATCAGTTCAAACGCGGCCCGCAACAGTCCCTGGAAGTCCACGCCCGGGTGTTCAAAGAAGCGGGCATCCTCGGCCGCCAGAAAGGCCTGCACCAGCATCGGGGGCACATCCTCGATCAGCACCGGGGTGCGCCGTTTCTCGCCGAACTCCGCCATCAGCATCCGGTCGCGTGTATAAACCCGCAGCGGTTCCTGCAACCGAACATCCTTCAGCGTGTCGATTGATGGCAACTGGGGCGCAATCTTGACATAGAATGCAGCGAATAACAGGGCGGAAACCAGGATTCCCGCGAAAACAGCGATCAGGAGGAATCCTCCAAGGCGACGGATGCTCATATAGCGCAGAAACCTGTGATCGGGTTCAAAGAACGAGTAAGATAGTCGACATATAACAATAAATATTCGGCGTATTATATGTTTTTTGCTCAACCATTGCGGAAAACATCCGATAAGTAACACCATAACATTAGTTACGGGTTAAACATTGGTTGACAAATAGTTGGCAATGTCCTCTAATGCCGTGAACTACCTTTGCTGTCCAACAGTTGGGTAAATAAAGGAAATATTGTGCCGCTCGCGCAAATATTTAAACGGAACAAACCACCGCTGATCGGTCTTGATATCAGCTCCACAGCAGTCAAACTGCTGGAGCTGAGTCAAAGTGGCACTCGTTATCGCGTAGAGACCTATGCGGTCGAGCCCCTGCCCCCGAATTCAGTCGTCGAAAAGAACATCACTGATGTGGAGGCCGTTGGCGAAGCCATTCGGCGGGCCCACAAGCGCTCCGGGACACGGACACGCCATGCCGCGGTAGCCGTTGCCGGTTCCTCGGTGATCACCAAGATTATAATGATGCCAGCCGGGCTTACCGATAGCGATCTGGAAACCCAGATCGAGTTCGAGGCTGATCAGTACGTCCCCTATCCGCTTGATGAGGTCAACCTCGACTTCGAGGTCATCGGACCCTCGGAGAAGAACCCGGAAACCGTTGACGTCCTGCTGGCCGCCTGCCGCAGCGAGAACGTCGATATGCGCACCGCCGCCATTGAGACCGGCGGACTGGAAACGGACATCATGGACGTGGAGTCCTTTGCCAGTGAGAACGCCTTTGCGTTGCTCGCAGACCAGCTTCCCGATCAGGGCATGGAAAAGACCATCGCGGTCATCGATGTCGGCGCAACCATGACCACGCTTAATGTCATGCACGACCTGAAAAGCATCTATACGCGGGACACGGTATTCGGTGGCAAGCAATTAACTGAAGAGATCATGCGCCGCTATGGCCTGTCCTACGAGGAGGCCGGTATGGCCAAGCGCCAGGGCGGGCTGCCGGAAAATTATGTCACCGATGTGCTCGAGCCTTTTAAAGAGGCCATGGCACAGCAGGCCAGCCGTTCCCTGCAGTTCTTTTATTCATCCAGCCCGCACAACAAGGTCGACCACGTGGTGCTGGCCGGCGGCAGTGCATCGATCCCGGGCGTGGATGAACTGATACAGGAAAGACTGGGGGTGGAAACCAGTATCGCCAACCCGTTTGCCTCCATGTCACTGTCGGCACGCGTAAAACCCCAATCACTCAGCAATGACGCACCCTCCCTGCTGGTGGCCTGTGGACTTGCCCTGAGGAGCTTCGACTGACATGGCAAAGATCAACCTGCTGCCCTGGCGCGAAGAACTACGCAAGCAGAAACAGCGTGAATTCGCCATTATGGGGGGCGGAGCGGTCGTCATTGCCGGCCTCATCGTCCTGCTTGCACACCTTCATGTCAGTGGCCTGATCGACAACCAGAACCAGCGCAATGGCTACCTGGAACAGGAGATTGCAACCCTCGACAAGCGCATCGGGGAAATCAAGAAACTCGAGAAACTCAAGGCCGACCTGCTGGCACGCATGAACGTCATTCAGGAGCTGCAGCGCAGCCGGCCGGAAAGCGTGCACCTTATGGATGAACTGGTCCGAACCCTGCCGGATGGGGTTCACCTAGAGAATTTCACCCAGAAGGACAAGAGCCTGACCATGAAGGGGGTAGCGCAGTCCAACGCCCGGGTGTCCGACTACATGCGTAGTATCGATGCATCCGAATGGCTGGCAGACCCGCGCCTTGACCTCATCAAAACGCAAGAGGTTGAACGCCGCCGTTTGGCCAATTTCACCCTGCGTGGCAGCCAGAAAACTCCAAAACCGGAACAGGATGACGGGATTGAACCGGAAGGGGGGGCATCGTGAACCTGGACCTGAATGATCTCGATATCTCCAATGTCGCGAACTGGCCGGCAGCAGCACGCGCCATTATCATCCTGTTTCTCATGGCGGGCGTGATCTTCCTGGGTTACTGGTTCCACACCAAGGACCAGCTGGTTGATCTGGAAAAACTGGAACAAAAAGAGATTGACCTGAAGGTCCTCTTCGAGAGAAAGGCGAAAAAGGCCGCCAACCTCGAGGCCTATCAGGAGCAGCTCGCAGAAATGCGCGAGTCCTTCGGCGCCATGTTGCGGCAGCTGCCCAACAAGACCGAGGTGGCCGACCTGCTTGTCGACGTCTCACAAACTGGCCTGGCCAGCGGCCTGGAATTCGAATTATTCCAGCCGCAGGGAGAGAGACCCCAGGAATTCTACGCGGAACTGCCTATCAGTATCCGTGTTATTGGCAACTACCACGAATTCGGCAATTTCGTCAGTGGTGTCGCTTCCCTGCCGCGCATTGTGACGTTGCACAACGTCAACATAGCCAGCAAGGCAACCCAACCCGACGATAATATCTTGGTCATGAACCTTGTTGCCAAGACCTATCGTTACCTCGAACAGGATGAGCGGACCCAGGAGGCAGGCACACAATGAAGTGGGGCTGCAACAATATGCTACGCTGGCTGACCGCAATCGCCGTATCCGGCAGCATGGCTGCCTGTACGGGTAAACCGACGGCAGACCTCGAGGACTATGTCAAAGAGACCAAAAGCCAGCAGCGATCGGCCATCGAACCTCTGCCGGAATTCGAGCCGTATGAATCATTTATCTACCTGGCACACGAGCATCGCGATCCCTTTACACCCCCGACATTCGCCCATGCACCGAAATCGGTGGCGCAGGCCGGCGGCAGCGGAATCAAGCCGGACTTCGAACGACCCAGAGAACCCCTGGAAGAATACCCGCTGGACAGCCTGCGCATGGTCGGCACCCTGGAGCAGGACCAGGATTCCTGGGCATTGGTACTGGACACCGAGGACACCATTCACCGTGTACAGCACGGTAACTACCTGGGACAGAATTACGGCAAGATTATTCGTGTATCAGAATTCGAGGTTGAACTAATGGAAATCATTCCTGATGGACTCGGAGGCTGGATGGAACGCCAGGCCTCGATCGCAATCAGCGAATAATCCACGGGGGAATCGCAATGACCGCATCGTTAACCAAAGTATTTTCGGGCCGGCGCACTGGCAGCTGGATAGCACACCTGACAGTCTATGCCCTGTTCCTTGCCAGCGGCCTCGCATCCGTCCAGGCCGCCGATTCCGCCACAAGCAACACCCTGACGGCAGTTGAATTTGCCGGCCTACCGGGAAACAAGGCCCAGATCACGCTCACGATGAACAGCCCGGCCTCTGCCCCGCTGAGCTTCACCATTGATAATCCGGCACGCATTGCACTGGACCTGCCGAACACCAGTAACGGGCTCGTCCAACGCACACACAGCATCGGCATCGGTATGGCAGAAAGCGTCACTGCCATCGAGGCACAGGGGCGCACCCGCGTGATCGTCAACCTGGTGGAAATGGTCCCCTATGAAACATATGCCGAAGGCAACAAGGTCATTGTTACCGTACAGGGCAGCGGCAAACAGCAAACCGCGGCAGCCGCCATGGTTGCTCAGGCCAAGGGCGACGCCCGTCCCCAGATCGAGAATGTGGACTTCCGGCGCGGTGAGGAAGGCCAGGCCCGCGTGATCGTACGCCTGTCCGACCCCTCCATCCCGGCTGACATGCAGCAGGAAGGTGGCAAGGTGATTGTCGACTTCTACCGTGCCCACTTGCCCACTGAACTCGAACGCCGCCTGGATGTGCTGGATTTTGCCACCCCGGTGAAGACGATCGACACCCAGACCCGGGGCGATAACGTTCACATGGTCATCACCCCCATGGGCGAGTATGAGCACCTTGCCTATCAGACCGGCAACGAATTCATCATCGAGGTCAGGGAGGTCACCAAGGAGGAGGCCGAAGA
Source organism: uncultured Ectothiorhodospiraceae bacterium (assembly GCA_947258545.1). Lineage (GTDB taxonomy): Bacteria > Pseudomonadota > Gammaproteobacteria > UBA9214 > UBA9214 > CAMYJZ01. The sequence continues at coordinate 44,913 of CAMYJI010000007.1, read as the reverse complement.
GCGCAAGAAGGATGAATTCGGCTATGTCGGCGAACGCCTGTCACTGAACTTCCAGGACATCGAGGTGCGCTCGGTCTTGCAGCTCATCGCCGATTTCACCGGCATCAATATCGTAGTCAGCGACACGGTCTCCGGCAGCCTGACACTGCGCCTCAAGAACGTTCCATGGGACCAGGCCCTGGACATCATCCTGAAGACCAAGGGCCTGGCAATGCGCCAGACCGGCAACGTCATGCTGGTCGCACCCAGCGAGGAGATTGCCGCGCGTGAGAAACTCGAGCTTGAGTCCCAGAAGCAGATCGAAGAACTCGAGCCTTTGTATTCCGATTTCATCCAGGTCAACTACGCCAAGGCCGCTGCACTTTCTGCACTTCTAAAGACCGGCGAGACATCGCTGCTATCCGACCGCGGCACCGTCATCATCGACGAACGCACCAATACGCTCCTGGTCCAGGATACGGCGGAAAAGCTGGTCGAGATCCGCAAGCTGGTCGCCAGGCTGGACATCCCGGTCCGGCAGGTCCTGATCGAATCGCGCATCGTGCTCGCCAATGACGACTACAGTCGCGACCTGGGGGTGCGCCTGGGCTTCACTGCAGGCGCGGAAGTCGGCAGTGACGGCGCCTTCACCACCACAGGCAGTGTTTTCGGCACCGATGACATCATCAATGACGCCGCGGACAACCTCAATTCAGGAGGCGATCCCTTCCCGGTTGACCTGCCAGGCCTCAATGACCGCCTGAATGTGAATTCACCGGTCAACAGCATCGGCCGCATCGCCATGGCGCTGCTGGACTCCGACTACCTGCTCGACCTCGAACTGACCGCCATGCAGCGCGAAGGACGCGGCGAGGTGATCTCATCGCCACGGGTCATCACCTCCAACGCCCAGGAAGCAGTGATCGAGTCGGGCACCGAAATACCTTACCAGGAAGCCTCCTCGAGTGGCGCCACCTCGGTGTCGTTCAAAAAGGCGGTCCTGAGCCTGCAGGTCACACCGCAGATCACACCGGATGACCGGATCATCATGGATCTGGCCGTCAACAAGGACAGCGTCGGTGAAGTCTTCAATTTCGTCCCCAGCATCGATACCCAGGAAGTCAGGACCCAGGTGCTGGTCGACAACGGCCAGACCCTGGTCCTCGGCGGGATCTACGAGCAAACCACGCGCGACGAGGTTGACAAGGTGCCGTTCTTTGGCGACCTTCCCGGACTCGGTTACCTCTTCAAGACCACCAGGATGGTAAATCAAATGGAAGAGCTGCTGATCTTCGTGACGCCGAAGATCATCAAGGAAGGATTAGTATCCAACTGATACCCGAAATTACAGCTGGATATCCAATCCGGCAGGACTTGAACATCGACTCAGTCTAGGGAGTGAATATGTCCATATATACGCAAAGGCTTGCGGTAATCCTGCTTTCAAGCCTGCTCACCGCCTGTGGGGGGAGCGACAATGTCTTTGTAGATCCTGGTGCCGGTACAGGTACTGGTACTGGTACTGGAACCGGCGCGACGACGACCCAGGACGTACGCATTGGCAATTGCACTGGAGGCACATTCACCGAAGGCGTGGTATCCGTCGGTGTTGACCCTCTATCGGCTGGCGGTACCACCAGCGTCGAGGCCAGCCTGGTTATTGACAGTGATTGCACGACACCCTTCACCACGTCAACCGACATCAGTTTCTCCTCCACTTGCACAGGCACGGGACAGGCGACACTTGACAGCCCTGTAACAACGAACAACGGCAGGTCGATCAGCAACTATGCCGCCCTGGGATGTGATATCACTGACACAATCACCGCCACAGCCACAGTCGACGGGACCCAGTTAACCGCCTCGGGCGAGATCACTGTCCTGCCGGCAACAGTGGGATCGATCACATTTGTATCAGCCACCCCTGAAACCATCGCCATCAAGGGCACCGGTGGCACAGACCTGCAGGAGACCTCCACCGTCATTTTCAAGGTCCTGGATGACACCGGTGGTGTGGTCCGAAACCAGGAAGTCGATTTTGAACTCAGCACGACCCTGGGGGGCATCACCTTTACTGGCGGTGTAATCAGCACCTCGGGCTTCAGCAACAGTGCCGGTGAGGTGCAGGTGATAGTGAATTCCGGGCTTGTGCACACGGCCGTTCGCGTGACCGCCACCGTCACCGGCACGTCCATATCCACCCAGTCGGTGGCCCTGACCATCACGACCGGCGTACCCGACCAGGACAGCTTCTCACTGGCCGTGGTCACACAAAATCTTCCGGGCGACCCCTACGACGTCAATGGCGTGACCACTGAAGTGACCATTTTTGCGGCCGATCACTTCAATAACCCCGCCCCGGACGGCACCTCGGTCGCCTTCACCACGGAAGGCGGTTTTATTGAAGGCAATTGCGAGACGGTTGCCGGCACCTGCACCGTCATCTGGACCAGCAGTGATCCCAGGCCCCATGACGGTCGCGTGACCCTCCTGGCCACGGCCACGGGTGACGAATCCTTTACTGATGTAAACGGCAGCGGCGATTTCGATGACGCCGACCTGTTCGCGGGCCTGCCGTTCTTTGGTGACCTGCCTGAGGCCTACCGTGACGACAACGAGGATGGCATCCGGGATGATGACTCCAACATCCTGACCGGCGCCGAGGAATTCCTCGATTTCGATGTCGACAACACCTACGACTTACCCGATGACATGTACAACGGGGTACTCTGTGCCCATAGCAACCCGGCCATCTGTGACCCGCTGGATCCGATCCATGTCCATGTTCGCAGCCAGAACGTCATCGTCATGACCGATGACGATCAGATCATCAATGCAACCCCACCCGATCCGGCCTTCAATCCTGCCGATCCGGTCTGCGGCGATGCCCGCCTGTTCACGATCGATCCGACCTCCGGTTTCTTTCCCGCCGACCCGTCATGCTTCGGCGGAGGCATTGATATTTCAGCCACTGGCTCTGTCACCATCCAGGTACGCAGCTGGGATATCCGTGGCCAGGTGCCGGGTGCCGGGGAGACCATCAGCATCGAGACCGCGAATGGTAAGCTGGTTGGACCGACTTCCTATACGATGCCGAACACCGCCGGTTACGGACCCTACTCCGTCCAATTCGTTATAGAAGCAGACGATACTCCGAGTACCGGCAACATCATCCTCAGGTCGGGAAACGAAATCAGGTTTATTCCGCTGACCGACTAAATCCAGTAGATACAAAAAAAGCCCCGCTGTTCATTGCGAACACGGGGCTTTTTTTATGTATGATATTTTCCACAAGACGCCTATAGCGACGATTTACTGGATCCCGACTGGCTAACCACCCGGTATGAAAACACAGGAGAACATCTTCCTCATCGGTCCCATGGGTGCCGGCAAGTCCACCATCGGCCGCCAGCTGGCAAAACAGCTCAAGCTGGAGTTTCAGGACAGTGACCACGAGATTGAACGGCGCACCGGTGTGGACATCCCGCTGATCTTCGAGCTCGAGGGGGAAGCCGGTTTCCGCAAGCGGGAAAGCGTGATCATCGACGAACTGACCCGCATGACGGGCATCGTGCTCGCCACCGGCGGGGGCGCCATACTGGATCCGGTCAACCGTGCCCACCTCGCTGACCGCGGCCAAACGATCTACCTGCATGCCTCCGTGGACCAGCAACTGGCGCGCACCCGCAGGGACCGTAACCGTCCGCTGCTGCAGACCGAGAATCCGCGCCGGCGTCTCGAGGAATTGATGGCGGTCCGCGAGCCGCTCTACCGGGAAACGGCGGACCGGGTCATCAACACCGACTCCAAACGCGTCCGGGATGTGGTCCACGAGATCCTGGAGCTGCTGGAAGACGACTGACCACCCGGCACGGCACGGTTTGCCCATACCATCGGGTATCCTATATGCTGCTTTACTGACTCGAGTTGTAGTTCCAGCACATGAAGACACTCTCCGTTGACCTCGGCGACCGCAGCTACCCGATCCATATCGGGCAGGACCTGTTGCAACGGCCCGAACTGATCACCGGGCACGTCAAGGGCCGCCAGCTCATGGTGGTCACCAATGAGACCGTCGGGCCCCTGTACCTGGACAGCGTGCAACAATTGTTCACGGGATTCGAACTGGAAACCGTGATCCTTCCCGACGGTGAACAATACAAGACCCTGGACACGCTGAATCTGATCTTCGACGCCCTGCTGGAGAAGCGCTTCAACCGCAGCTGTACGCTGGTGGCGCTCGGCGGCGGGGTGGTGGGCGACATCACCGGCTTCGCCGCCGCCAGCTACCAGCGCGGTGTGGCCTTTCTGCAGATCCCGACCACCCTGCTGGCGCAGGTCGACTCCTCGGTGGGCGGCAAGACCGGGGTCAACCACGCCCTGGGCAAAAACATGATCGGGACCTTCTATCAGCCGGGCTGTGTCCTGATCGACACCAATACCCTGGATACCCTGGACGACCGGCAGCTGGCCGCCGGCCTCGCCGAGGTCATCAAGTACGGCCTGATTCGTGATGCCGGTTTTTTTGACTGGCTGGAAGCCCACATCGACCGCCTCAAGGCCCGCGACAAAAGCGCCCTGGGCCATGCCATCGAACGTTCCTGTACGATAAAGGCTGAAATCGTCGCCGCGGATGAACGCGAAAGCGGGCAGCGCGCCCTGCTCAACCTGGGACATACCTTCGGCCACGCCATCGAGACCGGCACCGGTTACGGCAGCTGGCTGCATGGCGAGGCGATTGCCACCGGTATGCTGATGGCCGCCGACCTGTCCGCTCGGCACCGGTGGCTGTCACAAGCGGATGTTGATCGCATCGAGGCACTGCTGCAGCGCGCCGGCCTGCCGACACGCGCCCCGGACGAAATGGATGAAACGCGCTTCATGGAGCTGATGGCCGTCGACAAAAAGGTCATCGACGGTGGCCTGCGGCTGATCCTGCTCAAGGCCATCGGCGAGGCCGTGGTTAGTGGCGACTTCAAGCCCGGCCTGCTGAACGAAACCCTGACATCTGCCGCCTGAACGGAATGGATACCAGCACCGGTACGCCCCATGGCTCGACACTCGCGGCGTACGCGGTCACCGAGTCCTGTTCCCGTGGCCGCCGGCACCCGGAGCCACACCCCGTCATGCGCAGCGAATTCCAACGCGACCGCGACCGCGTCATCCATTCCGCCGCATTCCGGCGCCTGGAATACAAGACCCAGGTGTTCGTCAACCACGAGGGGGACCTGTTCCGCACCCGGCTGACACACTCCATCGAGGTCGCCCAGGTCGCCCGCTCGATTGCCCGCGCCCTGCGCCTGAACGAGGACCTGACCGAAGGTATCGCCCTGGCCCATGACCTTGGCCACACGCCCTTCGGTCACGCCGGCCAGGATGCACTCAATGCCTGCATGAAGAATTACGGGGGTTTCGAACACAACCTGCAATCCCTGCGCGTAGTCGATGAACTGGAAGAACGCTACGCCGAGTTCCCGGGACTCAACCTGACCTTCGAAACCCGCGAAGGCATCCTCAAGCATTGCTCGCGCAAGCACGCCGAGGGCCTCGGTGACCTGGGCCGCCGTTTTATAGAGAAACACCAGCCGTCACTGGAGGCACAGCTGACCAACCTGGCGGATGAAATCGCCTATAACAGTCACGACGTCGACGACGGGCTGCGCTCGGGACTGATCGAGGTGGAGACACTGAACGAGGTCGCCCTGTTTCGCGAGCAGTACGAAATCGTTCGCCATGACTATCCGGCACTACCGCCACGCCGTACCATCCACGAGGTCGTTCGGCGATTGATCAATTGCCAGGTCACCGACCTGGTCGAGACCAGTATCGCCAGGCTCCAGCAGGCCGCACCCGCCGATATCGGCGCAGTGCGCCATCAGGACAGTCCGCTGATAGCCTTCAGTGACCGCATGCGCGAGCAGAACCTGGAGCTGAAACGCTTCCTGCGCACCAACCTCTATCGCCACTACCGCGTCCATCGCATGACCGCCAAGGCCGCGCGCACCATCACGGCGCTGTTCGAGGCCTACATCGATGATCCCCGGCTGATGCCGGAAGCGGCACAAGCGCAAACGGCCCTGAGCGAGCGCAACGGCGGCAGGGACGGCCGGGCCCGCGCCATCGCCGACTATATCGCCGGCATGACCGACCGCTACGCCATCGCCGAATACGAGCGCACCTTCAATCCCTCGATCTGATCGATGCACAGTAGTACTGGTCATGGGACAAAATTCACCGCAAAGGCGCACGACTGCAGGGAGAAGGTGAGACCGGGAACCGGTCGAGAGACTGGCCTGGGCCATGCAGGAGCAATTGCCGAGGAAGTCCGAAGTGACAGCTGGAGGCAGGGTAACGCCTGGAGTAGTTGGCAAAAAGGTGCAAAGAACTAAAATCAGTTCAGAACCAATATCACCGCAGAGACGCAGAGGACGCAGAGGACGCAGAGAAAATGCTTCAAACAATACCTGGTCAACAACAATTTACTGTGCATCTGCAGAGCCAAGAAACTTGGGATTGTTGAACTTATTATTTTTTAGAATTTTTGATTTTATTTCTCTGTGTACTCAGCGTCTCTGCGGTGAATAGTTTATTTCATAAGCCGATATAAATTGAAATGCGTATCTACATGCAAATCCCACCGCAGGGTGACCGACCACCCCGCTACTACCACCTGCACCTGCAGGAGGACCTGATCGAGGGCTGGACCCTGGTCAGGGAGTGGGGCTACCAGGGCGCCGGTGGACGCCTGCTGCGCGAACACTACCCGGACCGCGAGACCGCCGAAGCGGCCCTGATCAACATCCGCGACGAGCAGCTCAAGCGTGGCTACCAGGTCGTCTTCATGCAGGCCCAAAGCACCTAGGCTCACGCCCCAGGCCTCATGGCATACCCCTGAATATCCAAAGGAAACCCTCCCTCCTCAAATTGAACCACCGGGCCGGCGGCGCTATACTTACCGGCCTTTTGGCCGTGGGCGGGGGTGCCTGTATTCACCCCCCTTGAAACCACCGCCAGGGCGTTATAACTAACTGTAATATTGAGCTTTTATCGCCATGCACGGCCTGGCGCTAGGAGACTCGGACCAATAGGATATCGCACATGAAGCATGGCACCTTGCCACCCAGACAGGGCCTGTATGACCCCGCCAATGAACACGACGCCTGTGGTGTCGGGTTTGTCGCCAACGTCAAGGGTCGCAAGAGTCATGAAATCATTCGCCAGGGGCTGCAGATACTTGAGAACCTGACCCATCGCGGGGCAGTGGGTGCCGACCCGCGCGCGGGTGACGGTGCCGGTATCCTGATGCAGATCCCGGATCGCTTCTTGCGAGAGGAATGCGCCAAGCTCGGCATGACACTGCCCACGGTGGATGACTACGGCGTCGGCATGCTGTTTCTGCCACGCACTACCGACTCCCGCAACCACTGCGAGACCCTCATCGGCCAAATTATCAGCGAAGAAGGCCAGACTTTGCTTGGCTGGCGTGACGTACCCACGGACAACAAAGGCCTTGGCGCCAGCGTACTGAATGTGGAACCGCTGGTCCGCCAGCTCTTTATTGGTCGCGGTGAAGCGAGCACCACAGGTGACGACTTCGAACGCGCCCTGTTCGTTATCCGCAAGCGCGTTGAAAACGCGGTGCGTAACTCGGGCATCGAGCAAGCCGAATGCTTCTACGTACCCTCCCTGTCCTCCCGCACCCTGGCCTACAAGGGCATGCTGCTGGCTAACCAGGTGGATAGCTACTACCCGGATCTGAAGGACCCGCGCCTGGACTCGGCACTGGCCCTGGTGCACCAGCGTTTTTCGACCAACACCTTCCCCTCGTGGGACCTGGCCCAGCCGTTCCGCATGATCGCCCACAACGGCGAAATCAACACCCTGCGCGGCAACATCAACTGGATGAACGCCCGCCGCAGTACCATGGCTTCGGAGCTGTTCGGTGACGACCTGCAGAAACTCTGGCCACTGATCGCTGAAGGCCAGTCAGACTCGGCCTGTTTCGACAACGCCCTGGAACTGCTGGTCAGTGGCGGCTACTCCCTGTCGCACGCCATGATGATGCTGATCCCGGAGGCCTGGGCCGGCAATCCGCTGATGGACGATAACCGCCGAGCCTTTTACGAATACCATGCCGCCCTCATGGAACCCTGGGACGGCCCGGCCGCCGTGGCCTTTACCGATGGCCGCCAGATCGGCGCCACCCTGGACCGCAACGGCCTGCGCCCGGCCCGCTACCTGATCACCGACGACGACATCGTGGTGATGGCCTCTGAGATGGGCGTACTCGACATCCCGGAGGAGCGCATCGTCAAGAAGTGGCGCCTGCAGCCCGGAAAGATGTTCCTCATCGACATGGAACAGGGCCGCATCATCGACGACACCGAACTAAAGACCGAACTGGCCAACAGTCGCACCTACCAGGAATGGCTGGACAAGACTCAGATCCGTCTGGCCGACCTGCCGGGACAGGTCAGCGCCATGGCCCCTGCCCCGGACACGCTGCTCGACCGGCAACAGGCCTTCGGCTATACCCAGGAGGACCTCAAGTTCCTGATGACGCCAATGGCGGTAACCGGCCAGGAGGCGATCGGCTCCATGGGCGCAGACAACCCGATTGCCGTGCTTTCCAACAAGTCCAAGCCCCTGTCGAACTACTTCAAGCAGAATTTTGCCCAGGTCACCAATCCGCCGATCGACCCGATCCGTGAGGAACTGGTGATGTCACTGGTATCGCTGATCGGGCCACGCCCCAACCTGCTGGGACACGAATCGGGTGGCGAACACATGCGCCTCGAGGTCAGCCAGCCGATCCTGACCAACACCGACCTGGAACGCATCCGCCACATCGAGGACCACACGGGCGGTGCCTTTCGCACCCATACCCTGGACATCTGTTATCCCGCGGTGCAAGGGGTGGTCGGCATGCAGGCCGCACTCGAATCGGTGTGCCAGCAGGCCGAGGCAGCCATCGGCGAGGGCAATAACATCCTGATACTGTCCGATCGCGACATTGACGCCGACCACATTGCCATCCCGGCATTGCTGGCCACCTCGGCCGTCCACCATCACCTGGTGCGTGCCGGCCTGCGCACCGAGTCCGGGCTGGTCATTGAAACCGGCTCTGCCCGCGAGGTGCACCACTTCGCCACCCTGGCCGGTTACGGCGCCGAGGCGATCAACCCCTACCTCGCCTTCGAGACCCTGGACTCGATCCGCAGCCGGCTGCCCGGGCAACTCAGCGAGGAGGAGACCCATAGCCGCTATATCAAGGCGGTCGGCAAGGGCCTGCTGAAGGTCATGTCGAAGATGGGCATTTCCACCTACCAGTCCTACTGCGGTGCACAGATCTTCGATGCCGTCGGGCTGAGTTCGGAATTCGTCAACCGGTATTTCACCGGTACGGCCACCACCATAGAAGGCGCCGGCATCGATGAAATCGCCGCGGAGACGGTGCGCTGGCATGGTGATGCCTATGGTGATGCACCGATCTACCGCGACAAGCTCGACGTCGGCGGCGACTATGCCTTCCGCATGCGCGGCGAGGACCACATGTGGACGCCCGATACCATTGCGAAACTGCAGCATTCCACGCGCGCGAACGATGCCAGGACCTTCAAGGAGTTCGCACAGCTGGTCAACGAGCAGAACGAACGCATGCTGACCCTGCGCGGCCTGTTCGAATTCGAGTTCGCCGCAAAGCCGGTGCCGCTCGAGGAAGTGGAACCCGCCAGCGAGATCGTCAAGCGCTTCTCGACGGGCGCGATGTCCTTCGGCTCGATCTCCTACGAGGCGCATACCACGCTGGCCATTGCCATGAACCGCATCGGCGGAAAGTCCAACACCGGCGAGGGCGGCGAGTTACCGGAACGCTTTCTGCCCATGGAGAACGGTGATTCCAAGCGCTCCGCCATCAAGCAGGTGGCGTCCGGGCGTTTCGGCGTCACCACCGAGTACCTGATCAACTCCGACGTCATCCAGATCAAGATGGCGCAGGGCGCGAAGCCGGGTGAAGGCGGCCAGCTGCCCGGTCACAAGGTCGATGCCACCATCGCCCAGGTGCGGCACTCCACCCCGGGCGTGGGCCTGATCTCGCCACCGCCGCACCATGACATCTATTCCATCGAGGACCTCGCGCAGCTGATCCACGACCTTAAAAATGCCAATCCAAAGGCGGATATAAGCGTCAAACTGGTGTCCGAGGTCGGTGTCGGCACGGTTGCCGCCGGGGTATCCAAGGCACATGCCGACCATGTCACCATTGCCGGTTACGACGGCGGCACCGGTGCCAGCCCGCTGACCTCGATCAAGCATGCCGGCTCGCCCTGGGAGATCGGCCTGGCCGAGACCCACCAGACACTGGTGCTGAACAACTTGCGCAGTCGCATCGCCGTGCAGGTAGACGGCGGCATGCGCACCGGCCGTGATGTCGTGGTCGGGGCCCTGCTGGGTGCCGACGAGTTCGGCTTTGCCACCGCACCCCTCATCGTCGAGGGCTGCATCATGATGCGCAAATGCCATCTCAACACCTGCCCGGTCGGTGTCGCCACCCAGGACCCGGAACTGCGCAAGCGTTTTACCGGCAAACCGGAACATGTGGTGAACTATTTCTTTTTCGTCGCCGAGGAAATCCGTGAACTGATGTCAAGGCTCGGTTACCGGAAGCTCGACGACATGATCGGCCAGTCGCAACACCTCAACATGCGTCGTGCCATTAACCACTGGAAGGCGCGGGGCCTGGATTTCTCGCGCATCCTGACCCGGCCCGAGGCCGCACCCGGTGTTGGTATCTACCACAGCGAGCCCCAGGACCATGGCCTGGACAAGGCGCTCGATAACGAACTCATCAGGCAGGCGCAACCGGCCCTGGAGCACAAACGGCCGGTGCGGATCGATCTGCCGGTACGCAATACCAACCGCACGGTCGGCGCCATGCTGTCGGGCGAGGTCGCCCGGCGCTATGGCCATGCCGGCCTGCCCGAGGACAGCATCAGCATCACCCTGCGTGGCACGGCAGGCCAGAGCTTTGGCGCCTTTGTGGCGCGCGGCATCAGCATCGAACTTATCGGCGAGGGCAATGATTATGTCGGCAAGGGCCTGAGCGGCGGCCGACTGGTGGTCTATCCGCCGAAGAAATGCCCGATCGTCCCCGAGGAAAACATCATCGTCGGCAATACCGTCCTGTACGGCGCCATCAGTGGCGAGTGCTATTTCCGGGGCGTCGCTGGTGAGCGCTTCGCGGTGCGCAACTCCGGCGCCACTGCGGTGGTCGAAGGCGTCGGCGACCACGGCTGCGAATACATGACCGGCGGCATCGTCGTGGTGCTGGGTGAGTCGGGCCGGAATTTCGCGGCCGGCATGAGCGGCGGTATCGCCTATGTGCTCGATGAGCGCGGTGACTTCGAACAGCGCTGCAACCTGGCCATGGTCGAGCTGGAACCGGTACTGGCTGAGGATGATGCCCTGGAGAACCTGGAACACCAGGGCGGCGACCTGGAGACCCATGGCAAGGTAGACATCCTCCATGACATGACCCGCTATGACGCTCAGCGACTGCGCCAGCTGATCGAGCAGCATGTGCACTATACCGACAGCACACCGGGTCGCCATATCCTGGAAAACTGGAATGAATACCTGACGAAATTCGTCAAGGTCATGCCGGTAGACTACCGACGCGCCCTGCAGGAAATGCAGGCGGCAAAGGCGGCCGTATCACCGGCCGCCTAGAGAGGACGTTGAGCATGGGCAAAGCAACAGGTTTCATGGAATACGAACGGCTCGAGCGTAGCTTTGCGCCACCCGCCGACCGGGTGCAGCACTACAGGGAATTCACCCTGCCGCTGCAAGACAGCGAACTCAGTCTGCAGGGTGCCCGCTGCATGGATTGCGGGATCCCCTTCTGCCATCAGGGTTGCCCGGTCAACAACCTCATTCCGGACTGGAACGACCTGGTCTATCAGGAGGACTGGCAGGAGGCACTGAGTGTCCTGCAGTCAACCAACAACTTCCCCGAGTTCACCGGCCGCATCTGCCCTGCACCCTGCGAGGCGTCCTGCACACTGAATATCGATGACAACCCGGTCACCATCAAGACCATCGAATGCGCCATCATCGACAAGGCCTGGGAAAACGACTGGATTACCCCGCAGATCGCGGAACACAAGACCGGCAAGCGGGTTGCCGTGGTGGGCTCCGGACCGGCGGGCCTGGCCTGCGCCCAGCAGCTGGCACGTGTCGGCCACGAGGTCGAGGTCTTCGAGAAGCAGGACCGTATCGGCGGACTACTGCGCTACGGGATTCCCGATTTCAAAATGGAAAAACACATCATCGACCGGCGCATGTCCCAGATGCAGGCCGAAGGCGTCAGCTTCCACACCGAGGCCCATATCGGCGCCACCACACCGGCCAAAAAGCTGCTGGATGATTTCGACGCGGTGGCGCTGACCGGCGGTTCCGAGCACCCGCGCGATCTGGAGGTCCCGGGCCGCGAGCTCGAAGGCGTACATTTCGCCATGACCTTCCTGCCACAACAGAACAAGCGCAACGCAGGCGATTCGATCGATCCGGAAATCTCTATCAGCGCGAAAGACAAGCACGTCATCGTCATCGGTGGCGGTGATACCGGCTCCGATTGCATCGGCACTTCCTTCCGCCAGGGCGCGCTCTCGGTGACCCAGCTGGAAATCATGCCGCAGCCACCGGTGAAGGAAAACAAGGGCCTGGTGTGGCCCGATTGGCCCAACAAGCTGCGCACCTCGAGTTCACAGGATGAAGGCGCCCAGCGCGACTGGGCGGTTGCGACCCAATCGATCGAGGGAGAAAACGGCAAGGTGACCGCCATCAACTGCATCCGGCTGAACTGGAGCCAGGACGAGAACGGCGGCTGGAAAATGACAGAGATCCCGGGCAGTGAATTCCAGCTCAAGGCCGACCTGGTACTGCTTGCCATGGGATTCGTGCACCCGGTACACGAAGGGATGCTGCAGGAACTCGGCGTGGAACTGGATGGCCGTGGCAATGTGCTGGCAGACACCGACCAGTACCAGACAACACTGTCCAAGGTATTCTCGGCCGGCGACATGCGCCGCGGACAGTCACTGGTGGTCTGGGCGATTCGTGAAGGCCGGCAGTGTGCGCGGGCGATTGATGAATACTTGATGGGTTCGTCTGATTTGCCTAGATAGCAGGTGCGCAACATCTCCTGCTCGTATACTCTTATAATCAGCTTTCGCCCGAGGGGCGAGGTACTTTCTCTTGCATACCCAAGAGAAAGTACCCAAACAGAAGGACACCCGGAGCCCTCATCGGCTGACGCCGATCCCCTGTGTTCCTCGTCAATCCGGGGGTGCGCACCCTGATCCCGGATTGCCTGCGGTACTCGGTGAGGGCAACGGGTCGATGGGTGGCCACCCGATTACCGTAGACGCAGCCGAGCATTGCAGCATCAATCGGGGAAAGCGAGTCGCCTGTCTGAGCAAGCGCGTTGTGTGCAATTGCGAGTTCGATGAGCGCCGATTGAGGCGAGAAGCGCAGGAAATTCTTCCTACGAAGAATTTGTAGGAATAGTGCGATCAAGCCTCCGGGCGCCCGCAGTGCGAGCGCGGAAGCTCGCTTTATAATAACCGTGTCGAGTCATTACGCCTATGCGATGGAAACAATATGTCCAAACTCAAAAATGACCGTCTGATCCGTGCCTTGCATCGACAACCCGTCGATGCCACCCCGGTATGGATGATGCGCCAGGCCGGGCGTTACCTGCCTGAATACCGCAAAACCCGCGGCCAGGCCGGCAGCTTCATGGCCCTGTGCACCAACCCGGAGCTGGCCTGCGAGGTCACGATGCAGCCGATCGAGCGCTTCCCGCTGGATGCCGCTATCCTGTTTTCCGATATCCTGACGGTCCCCGACGCCATGGGGCTGGGCCTCTACTTCGCAGACGGCGAGGGCCCACGCTTCAAAAAGCCCGTACGCACCGAGGCCGATGTCAGGGCGCTGGCCGTGCCCGATCCGGAAACGGAACTGCGCTACGTAATGGATGCCGTACGCCTGATCCGGCGCACGCTCGACAACCGGATCCCGCTGATCGGCTTTGCCGGCAGCCCGTGGACACTGGCCACCTACATGGTGGAGGGTAGCTCCACCAAGACCTTCTCGCACACCAAGGGCATGCTCTATAACGAGCCACGGCTGCTGCACCAGATGCTGGAGACCGTCGCGCGCGCGGTCACCGACTACCTGAATGCCCAAATCGCTGCCGGCGCCCAGGCCATCATGATCTTCGATACCTGGGGCGGGGTGTTGACACCCGGCGACTACGCGGAGTTCTCTCTGCAGTACATGCAGCAGATCCTGAATGGCCTGACGCGCGAACACGAAGACCGGCGTATCCCGGTGATCCTGTTCACCAAGGGCGGCTGTCAATGGCTGGAGATCATGGCGGACACCGGCTGTGACGCCCTGGGCATCGACTGGTCCACCGATCTGGCCATGGCCCGCAAGCGCGTCGGTGACCGTGTTGCCCTGCAGGGTAATCTCGACCCGGCTGTCCTCTATGCCGCACCCGAGGTCATTCGGGAAAAGGTCGCGGATGTCCTGGCCCACTTCGGGCCCGGTTCAGGTCATGTCTTCAACCTCGGTCATGGCATCAACCCGGATGTCGACCCGGAGCATGCCGGCGTCCTGGTCGACGCCGTACACGAACTCAGCAGGCCATATCACCTGTAAGACAAGAATTATTCACCGCGGAGACGCACGACTGCAGGGATGCAGGAGGTAGAGTAACGCAGGGAGCAGTTACCGAGAGAACACCGAGTAAAAAGGATAAAACATCTCACCGCACGACTGCATGGAGAAGGTGAGACCGGGAACCGGTCGAGAGGCTGGCCTGGGCCATGCAGGAGGTAGAGCAATGCAGGAGCAATTGCCGAAAGGCGCAAAGTACGCAAAGTCAACACACTATTCCTGCTAACAACAAATCTCAGGCTTGGCAAATCACCGGATGTTTGTCATTTCCCGTATCGGTGTTGTTGCAATAATTTATTCTTTGCGTCCTTTGCGCCTTTGCGGTGAATGATTTTATGCTTGTAAATATTTTTTCTCTGTGTCCTTTGTGGTGAAATATTTTCTAGCGCAATTCACTCAGCAGCGAGTCGATCATCCCCAGTGCCTGGGAATGGTAGCCGCCGCCGAAGAGATTGAGGTGGTTGAGGATGTGGTAGAGGTTATACAACGTCTTGCGTACCGAATAGCCCGGATCGAGCGGATAGGCCTCGCGGTAAGCCGCATAAAAATCTCCACCAAACCCGCCAAACAGTTCCGTCATGGCAAGGTCCGCCTCCCGGTCACCGTAATACACCGCCGGGTCAAAGATCGCCGGTTCACCTTGCCTTGTATAGGAATAGTTTCCGGACCAGAGATCACCGTGCAGCAAGGCGGCCTCCGGACGGTAGCTGGTAAACAATGCAGGGAATTCATCCAGCAGCCTTTCACCCTGTGACTGCAGGCGGCCGCCGTGGCCATGGCGTGCAGCCAGATCCAGCTGAAACTGCAGGCGTTGTTCACGCCAGAAGGTGACCCAGTCGTCAGCCGGGGTATTGAGCTGCGGCGTTGAGCCGATGGTATTGTCCTGCACCCAGCCAAACTCCGGCCGGGTGACGCAGTGCATCTGCGCCAGCCCCGCGCCCAGATCGGCGCCCTTCCCATGTCCGCCAAGCTGCAGATTTTCCATTACCAGCCACGCGGATTCGCCGTCCTCACCCCAGCACACCGGCCGCGGCACGCGCAAGGTGCAACTGTCCAGCAACTCTTGCAGGCCGCGCGCCTCGGCCTCGAACATGGCTCGCTGATCCGCACTGTTGAGCTTGACGAAATAATCCTCATCGCCGTACTGCACGCGCATGGCCTGGTTGATGCAACCGCCACCGACCGCGCCCTGCTGATCGAGCCTAGCCTGAATTCCGGTCGCCGCACCGATATCCGCAGCAATATTTTCCCAAAGTGACATAGTTATTCAGTCCTTCCTGACAGACAGCGAATAATAAAACAATACAATAACCGCAGAGACGCAGAGGACGCTGAGAAATCCAAATAAAGATCAAGTGATATACCTATAGATTGGCTAATCTTATCTGGATATTTTCGGCCTGGTTAAAACACCATGCAATCAGAAATCAGGCAATCACGTTATTTACATGTAATTAATATTTTTGGTTTCTCTGCGTCTCTGCGGTGAATAAATAATTCCTTCATCCAACCACCCGCACCAGGCGTGCCTGTGTCATTCGGCCCAGGCCGAGTTCATCACACACCGCCATGATGTCTGCGGATGACACGGAGCGCCGTTTGACATCTTTGGCCTCCACACGCATATCCGGATCAATGGCCACGCCCGTCAGTTGGCGTGCCAGCCTGGCGCTCCCTTCATGCTCCCTGAGCAGCCCCTGGACGCGGGCGGCACCGCGTATCTTCAAACCCGCCACCTCCTCGAGCCTGTTATAGAGATTCTCCAGGCTATCGAACTGTGTCAGCAGCGCCGTGGCAGTCTTCGACCCGATGCCCGGCACTCCCGGAATATTGTCCACGCTGTCACCGGCCAGGGCCAGCCAGTCCGCCACCTGGTGGGCCTGCACACCCAGCCACTGCGGTATGTCGGCATACCGGTGCCGCCGCTTGCGTGAGTAGTCCCACAGCATGTCACCCTCCTCGATCAACTGGGCAAGGTCCTTGTCCGCGCTGAGTATCACCATCGAGAAATCCTGTGTGCGCAGGCGCATCGCGATCGTGCCAATCAGGTCATCGGCCTCATAATAATTGCTGGAGAAATCGGCCAGCCCCAGGGCCTTTACCAGGGTGCGGCAATAGTGAAATTGCTGCTTGAGGTCTGCGGGTGGCAACTCCCGGTTGGCCTTGTAGTCCGGAAAGATCTCATTGCGGAACGAGGTGGTAAGACTCTCATCGAAAACCACTGCGACGTGTTCCGGCTTGGCCTCGTCCAGAAACCCGCCAAGGAATCCGGCAAAGCCATGCAGGGCATTAATCGGGTTGCCATCGGCATTGGTCAGGGTATCCGGCACCGAGAACCAGGCACGGAAAATATAAATGCTGGCGTCTATCAGGTAGACGCACCGCTGCTTGTCGGTCACGTAATGTACTGATACGGGTCAGAGCGCGAGCTTCAACCGCTCATGCAGGGGACTGGTGCGCGGAAAATGGGCACGCAGGAATTCCATCTGGTCGGCCAGCACCCGCCGGCCCTGCAGGTAGATATACTCTGTATGGGTCGGGACAAAAGGCACCGCCAGTAATTCCATCCCGGCCTGCTCGGGTGTATGCCCTGCCTTGTGGTTGTTGCAGCGCCGGCAAGCCGTCACCACGTTGTTCCATATATCCATGCCGCCCTGGATAATCGGGGTAACGTGGTCGCGCGACAGATCGCGGGGCCGGAACGACTCGCCGCAGTAAAGGCACAGATGCGAATCGCGCCTGAACAGCGCCGGGTTATTGAGGGGCGGCACATAGCAGTCACGCATCTTGGTCAGGGCATGGTTCCTGCCATAGGTCGCGATGATGGAATTGACCTCGATCAAGCTACGCCGCCCGGTTCGTGCGTTAATGCCGCCATGGATGCGGTACAACGGGGTGCCGCAGGTGTAGGCCACCTGTTCAAGGTAGTACAGACGCACGGCATCCTGGTAGCCGACCCATTCAAGCGGCATACCGGAGACATCTGTTCTCAACACCTGGTGATGCAACGCCAACATGGTCAACTCCATTCCTGCGAGAAACCTGAATCCATATAACAGAATTCACTCATCAATCCGGTAAAGTCCTGAAGTATTTTATGGTTATTTAGCATTTCTAACAGACTATCATGTAAGTTTAACAGGCACCAGACGGGCCACCGGTTCCCCGGCCGGGACACTGCACTGGCACACTGATTGAGTGCGCCACCGACGGATGATCAACGGCCTGCAGGTCGTTACCGATCGTCATGAATTCCGGCCAGATTTGAAGTAACATGCGTAATCCGCTCTACAGACTGCCCCGGATCCTGACACTATGGATGAGAAGCTGACTTTCCGCCGTTATAAGGATGGCGACCAAAAACACAGTCGCTGGGTTGAGGATATCTTCAACGAGGATACCTCTTATAAATGCCCCACCTATGTGCACCGCACACCGCCGTGCCAGGGCAGCTGTCCCTCCGGCGAGGATATCCGCGGCTGGTTGCAAATTGTCCGTGGCATCGAGAAGCCGCCCGCCGGAACCAGCTGGCAGGAATATGCCTTCCACCGTTCCACCGACGCCAATCCCTTTCCATCCATGATGGGCCGGGTCTGCCCGGCACCCTGCCAAGAGGGCTGCAACCGCAACGAGGTTGAGGACTTCGTCGGCATTAATTCCGTCGAGCAGTTCATCGGCGACCACGCCCTGCACGAAGGCTTCCATTTCGCCCGGCCGGAGAAAGCGTCCGGCAAGAAGGTCGCCATTATCGGCGGTGGCGTGGCCGGCCTGGCCGCGGCCTACCAACTGCGCCGCCGGGGTCATGGCGCCACGATATTCGACGAACGCGCCGAACTCGGCGGCATGTCCCGCTACGGCATCCCGGGGTATCGCATGCCGCGCGATGTCATGGATGGCGAAATCCAGCGCATTATCGACATGGGGGTCGAGGTCCACAACAACACCCGGGTTGGCCGGGACATTGGTTTTGAACAACTCGAGAAGGACTATGACGCCATCCTGCTGGCACTGGGTGCACAGCAGGGCCGCACCCTGAGTATCCCCGGCGGTGATGCAAGCAACTGCGTCAGCGGGGTAGCCTTCCTGGCTGCGTTCAATGAGGGCCGTATGCAACACACGGCCGATAAGGTCGTTGTCATCGGTGGCGGCGACACCGCCATGGATGTGATCTCCGTGGCGCGTCGGCTGGGGCACATCAGTAATCCCAACGAAAACGACCGTCCTGAGGCCGTCATCCGCAACCTGACCGCGCATGATGTCGCCACCACGGCGAGCCGCGAGGGTTCGGAGGTGCTGCTGATCTACCGCCGCCCCATCGAGAACATGCCGGCGGCCCAGCACGAGGTTGAAACCGCCGAGAAGGAAGGCGTCAAGATCCGCGGCAGCCTGGCACCGGTCGAGCTGGTATTGGGCGAGGACGGGCGCGCCACGGCGCTACGCGTGGTCGAGGTCGACTGGAGCAGCGGCAAGATGGAAGCCATCGAGGGCTCGGAGTTCGACATCGCATGCGACCTGGTGGTGCCGGCGGTGGGCCAGTCCGGCGATCTCACCGGTCTGGAGGAATTCGATAACGGCCGCGGCCTGGTCGACGCCGACAAGTTCTACCAGGTCCCGGACAAGCCCGGCTACTTCGCCTGCGGCGACATCGTCCGCCCGCACCTGCTGACCACGGCCATCGGCCAGGCCTCGATTTCGGCCGACAGTATCGACCGCTATCTCAGAAAGGAGGAGATCGATCGGCGCCCCAAGGTCGATGTGCACCACTTCGACCTCCTGGACAAGCTGCGCGAAACCTCGCTCGAGCCACATGAATACGACCACAAGCCGGACTGGAACACGGATTCCGCCGACTTCGCAGTACACAATTACGAGGACCGCTCGCAACAGGAGATCATCTCTCACGAAATGCTTTACCTCGGACACTTCCCCCACACGCCGCGTAACACGCGCGAGGAAACCGGGGTGGGCGCTGACGAGGTGCTGGGGCACTTCGAGGAACGCTTCCGGGGACTGCAGGATCAGGAGGCCCAGGCCGAGGCCGAACGTTGCATGAGCTGTGGCATGTGCTTCGAGTGCGACAACTGCGTGATTTACTGCCCGCAGGATGCCGTCTTGCGTACCCCCAAGGGCGAGGCCACCATGGGCCGCTACGTCTACACCGACTATGACCGCTGTATCGGCTGCCACATCTGTGCCGAGGTTTGCCCGAGCGGCTACATCAACATGGGCCTCGGGGCCTGAGGCCCGCATCGATCAGGGAAGGTTCCAGGAACCACTTTATTACTGCATTCTGATTCGTTAACATTGGCCTCCAATCCGGGGCTGAAAACCCGGAATTCTGTAAACCTTCATGTAACTTGCCCCGGGCGTCATTACAGCACGACAAGTCGCAGACGGAGTTCGTTATGCCGATATGCGTCGCTGTGCCCAGGGAAACATTCCCCGATGAACGCCGCGTAGCACTGGTCCCCGGTGTTGCCGAGTCACTCTCAAAACAGGGCCTGCAGGTCCTGGTCGAAGCCGGTGCCGGTGCGGCCGCCTATTACCACGACAATGAATACAGCTCGGCCCGCATAGTGCACGACCGGGCGGCCCTGTTTGCTGAGGCCGATATTGTCCTGACCGTCCACCCGCTGACAGCCGAGGCCATCGGGCAGCTGCGCGAGGGCACCACCGTCATCGGTTTCCTGCACCCGCATGAATACCCGGAGCGCACCGCCCTGCTGCGCGACCGCAAGATCACCAGCTTCGCCATGGAGCTGGTGCCGCGCCTCTCGCGCGCCCAGGGCATGGACGCCCTCTCCTCCCAGGCCTCCATCGCCGGTTACAAGGCGGCCCTGATGGCGGCCAACTGCACCGCGCGCTTTTTCCCCATGCTCACTACCGCCGCCGGCACCATCCGTCCGGCCAAGGTGCTGGTGATCGGCGTCGGTGTTGCCGGCCTGCAGGCAATTGCCACGGCCAAGCGCCTGGGCGCCATGGTCGAGGCCTACGATGTCCGCCCCGAGACCCGCGAGCAGGTGGAATCGCTGGGCGCGAAATTCGTGGATGTGCAGGTGGCCGCCGAGGGCAGCGGCGGTTATGCACGCGAACTGACGGAGGAGGAAAAGCAGCGTGAAATGGAGATCCTGGGACAACACGTTGCCCAGGCCGACGCAATCATCTCCACCGCCGGGGTCCCCGGCAAACCCGCCCCGCGCATCATCACGGAAGCCATGGTCGATCAAATGAAACACGGTGCCGTCATTATCGATCTGGCCGCCTACAGCGGCGGCAACTGCGAACTCACGAAGCCGGGTGACACCATCGGGCACGAGCGGGTCATGATCTACGGCCCGCTCAATGTACCCGCCATGCTCCCGGTCCATGCCAGTGAAATGTACGCAAAAAATCTGGCCAATTTCCTCTCCCTGATGGTCCACGACGGGGAACTCAAACCTGACTGGGATGATGAAATCGTCTCCGCCAGCACCCTGACACGTAACGGCGAGATACGCCATGGGCTGACCCGGGAATTTGTGGAGGAACAGTCATGATCGAAGGCTTCACCGCGCTGTATATCTTCATGCTGTCGGCATTTACCGGCTACGAGGTGATTAGCCGGGTGCCGGTGATCCTGCACACCCCGCTGATGTCCGGATCGAATTTCGTTCACGGCATCGTGCTGGTGGGCGCCATGGTGGCCATGGGCCATGCCGCGACCACGCTGGAACTCGTCATCGGCTTTATCGGCGTCGCGCTCGCGGCCGGCAATGCCGTGGGTGGCTTCGTGGTGACCGAACGCATGCTGGAAATGTTCAAGAGCGAGAAGGGACAGCGCTGATGGATACCCTGATCCAGGCCTGCTATTTCGCTGCCGCCATTCTGTTCATCCTCGGCCTGCGGCGCATGAGTTCGCCACTCACCGCGCGCACCGGCATCCACTGGGCCGGTGCCGGCATGCTGGTGGCGACCCTGATTACCTTCTTCTGGCCCGGCATGGAGAACTACCTGCTGATGACTGCGGCCATCTTCATCGGCGGTGTGACCGCCTGGTGGACCGGTCAAAAGGTCTCGATGACCGACATGCCACAGATGATCGCCCTGTACAACGGGATGGGTGGCGGCGCCGCCGCTGCCATCGCGGCGGTGGAACTGCTGCGTGGCGAGTTCCACTCGGACATCTTCCTGACGCTCGCGGTACTCGGCGCCCTGATCGGCTCGATATCCTTCTCCGGCTCACTGATCGCCTTCGCCAAGCTGCAGGGCCTGATACGCAAACCGCTGCGCTTCCCGCTGCAGCATGCACTCAACCTGCTGATCTTTGTACTCGCCGTCGGCTACGGCGGCATGCTGGTAGTCACCGGCGACACCTCCGGGATCAATCTACTGGTCTTCTTCGGCCTGGCCCTGGGTATCGGCATCATGAAGACCCTGCCGATTGGCGGGGCCGACATGCCGGTGGTGATCTCGCTGTATAACGCCCTGACTGGCCTGGCCGTGGGCTTCGAGGGCTTTGTACTCAACAACGCCGCCATGATCATTGCGGGCACCGTGGTC
The DNA here is from genome assembly GCA_947258545.1 of uncultured Ectothiorhodospiraceae bacterium. Lineage (GTDB taxonomy): Bacteria > Pseudomonadota > Gammaproteobacteria > UBA9214 > UBA9214 > CAMYJZ01. The sequence continues at coordinate 22,653 of CAMYJI010000007.1, read as the reverse complement.
GGCGCCGCCGGTACCCTGCTGACCCAGCTCATGGCCAAGGCCATGAACCGCTCGATCGCCAATGTCCTGTTCGGCTCCTTCGGTGGCGAACAGGGCGCGGAAGAGTCCGTGGAAGGCGTCATGCGGCCGATCGACGTCACCGATGTCAGCATTATGATGGCCTACGCCGAACGGGTGATCATCATCCCGGGCTACGGCATGGCCGTGGCCCAGGCCCAGCACAAGATCAAGGAACTGATGGATGTCCTGCTGCAACGTGGTATCGATGTGAAATTTGCCATCCACCCGGTTGCCGGCCGCATGCCCGGCCACATGAACGTGCTGCTGGCCGAGGCCGACGTACCCTACGACCGGCTCTATGACCTGGAAGAGATCAACGCCGAGTTCGCCCAAACGGATGTGGCGCTGGTGATCGGTGCCAACGACGTGGTCAACCCCATGGCACGCAGTAATCCGGACAGCCCCATTTACGGTATGCCGATTCTCAACGCCGACCAGGCCAGGAACGTCATCGTCATCAAGCGCGGCCAGGGCAAGGGCTTCTCGGGCGTGGAAAATGCCCTGTTCTTCGCCGATAACACGCGCATGCTCTACGGTGACGGGAAGGCCATGACCGGCGAGTTGATTCACGCCGTCAAGCAATACTGAATCCGCCCGGAACGCACCGCCAGCGGGCCAATGCTATGATTGCGGCGCATCAAATCCCGTCCCCAACGACACCGGAACGTAACGTTTGGCGGCCCGAAATGGGGCTCGATTTCAGTAATTCACTATAAATAAAGGGCCGAAATGTTACCCGGTCCGATGCCCTGGCCAGCGAGTTTATACACAGTCTTGATGCCAGTGATGCTTTAACGCAACAAACTCGTGGCACGTCTATATAAGAAACTTATTAATAACTTTAATATATTGTTTTTACTTAATATTGTTTGCTGTTAATAAATTGGTCAATTTAACAACGATGCGGAAAAAATAGGGCTTTGAGGTGTTTTACCCCAAATCATCCACAGAGTTATCCACAGTTTTTGTGGATAACAAACGGCACTCAATCAGATGAAGAGCTTAGCCTGGCTTGGTAATAAGTCATCTTAACCATGCCGGCTAACTTCGCCTTTCTGAATCCGCCACGCGCACGCATAGAATCCCAGTGATCCAGACCATTCTGCGTATTGCCGTTCCTTCGCCCCTGTATCGCAGTTTCGACTATCTGCCACCGGCATCCGTCGCCGCAAACACGCTGCAACCGGGTAGCCGAATACGGGTACCGTTCGGGCGTCGCAAGACCATCGGCATTCTCCTCGAAATTGCCCGACAGAGTGAACTCGAACACACGCGCCTCAAACCGGCGCTGGAGGTCCTCGATGAAGAACCGGTACTCAGCAGCGACATCCTGGCCATGACGCAATGGGCCAGCGCCTATTACCACCACCCGATCGGCGATGCCCTGGCCACTGCCCTGCCGGTTGTGCTGCGGCGCGGGCTGGCAGTCCAGGATGCGGGCGAAACCGGCTGGCGGCTCACGCAGGCCGGCAGACAGGTCGACCCCGCTACCCTGTCACGAGCCCCGCGCCAGGCCACGGTAATACAGCAGTTGTGCGCACACCCGCAGGGCGCGCCACGCTCCACCCTTGATGCCCCCGCCGAGGTGCTGCGCAACCTCAGCAACAAGGGCTGGATAGAGCCGTGCACCCTCGAGGATGCCGAAGCGGATGCAGCCCCGGTTGCCAGCACTCCCCACAACCTGAACGCAGCACAGCAGTCAGCCGTCGACACGGTCACAGCCAGCCTGAAGGCATTCGACGCCTTCCTGCTGGAAGGCGTCACAGGCAGCGGCAAGACCGAGGTGTACCTGCAGATCATTGACTCGCTCATCGGGCAGGGGCGCCAGACCCTGGTGCTGGTTCCCGAGATCGGACTGACACCGCAGCTGGTCAAGCGCTTCCGTTCGCGCTTCACGGTCCCGTTGGCCGTGCTGCATTCCGGCCTCAGCGACCGCGAACGCCTCGCTGCCTGGCGGCAGGCCCGCAGCGGCAAGGCACTGATCATCATTGGCACCCGTTCGGCCATTTTCACGCCGCTGGCACGGCCCGGCCTGCTGGTGGTCGATGAGGAGCACGACAGTTCGCTGAAACAGCAGGATGGCTTCCGCTATTCGGCGCGCGACCTGGCGGTCTGGCGTGCACGCCAGCTGGATATCCCCATCATCCTGGGTTCGGCCACGCCTTCCCTGGAAAGCCTGTTCAATGTCGAGCACCAGCGCTACAGGCACCTGGTACTGCCGAACCGTACCGGGGCGGCCAGCCTGCCCTCCTACGAAATCCTCGATATCCGCAAGCAGCCGCTGGAACACGGCCTGGGCCACCCCCTGCTGAAGCGCATTGCCCACCACCTCGATCACGATGGCCAGGTCCTGCTGTTCCTCAACCGGCGCGGCTATGCACCCACCCTGGTCTGCCATGACTGCGGCTGGATCGCCGAGTGCCAGCGCTGTGACGCCCGCCTGACCTGGCACCAGCGCGAACAGCAATTACGCTGCCACCACTGCGGCAGCCAGCAGCCCCTTGTTACGAATTGCCCGGAATGCCAGTCCACCGAATTGCGCCCACTGGGCCAGGGAACCGAGCGTGTCGAACAGGCCCTGGCGGAACACTTCCCCGAGGTGGAACGGCTGCGCATCGATCGGGACACCACCCGCCGCAAGGGTGAACTCACCAAGCGCCTGGAACAGGCGCATAGCGGCCAGGCGCGCATCCTGCTGGGGACCCAGATGCTGGCCAAGGGCCATCACTTCCCCAGGGTGACCCTGGTCGGCATCCTGAATGCGGACCAGGGTCTGTTCGGCACCGATTTCCGCTCCAGCGAACGCATGGCCCAGTTGATCGTGCAGGTCGCCGGCCGCGCCGGCCGCCATGACCGCGCCGGCCAGGTGGCAATCCAGACCCACCATCCCGACCACCCCTTGCTGCAACTGCTCATTCGCCAGGGCTACCCCGCCTTTGCCCGGGCGGCGCTGGCCGAGCGCGAGGCGGCCCGGCTCCCGCCCTGCAGCCACATTGCCCTGGTCCGGGCCGAGGCGGCCCGGCAGCCCGTCCCCACGGCCTTCCTCGAACGGGTTCGGCAGCACTGCGAGGCCACGGGCAACACCGGCGTCGAGCTCTGGGGACCCGTGCCGGCAAGCATGGAACGGCGTGCCGGGCGCTTTCGCGCACAGCTGCTGCTACAGGCGGAACGGCGAGGTGAATTGCAACAGCTGCTGCACGGCCTGGTCCGGCAGCTGGAGCAGATGAAAGAGGCCCGTCAGGTGCGCTGGTCGGTGGACGTCGACCCGGCCGACCTGTTTTAGTGCCGGCTTGCAAGATCACCAACGGACGGGATAATAGGCACCCCGCTGGTTCTGGACCATTCACCGCCGGGGTGCGGGGAACACTGTGTAACAAATCTTAAAGATCAATAAGGAATATTATTGATATCCTCTCCCACTGACAGGGGAGGCAGGCGTGGGTGTGAAAGACTCGCTCTTTATCACCCTCCCCTTACCCCCTCCCTGGGAGGGAGGGGAGATTTCATGATGCCTCAAGGGGCTCTTTGCTCGGGTTATATATTGTATTGATGAGGATTTTCTTTGTGTCCTTTGCAGTGAATCAGGTTTTTTTATTTGAATTGAAAATGGTTTTCTCCGCGTCCATTGCGTCTCTGCGGTGAATTCTGTTTTTACAGCATCGAGTAACAGGACACAAAGGACATATCGCACAGATCGGGGAAGGGATTAATAATCCCATAGAGTGATTTTAATCAGGTTTTATCTTGTAATGATTATGTATTGCTTTGCACCCTTTGCGTCTTTGCGGTGAATCCGGATTTTAACGACAACGAGCAACACCACACTTGAAAGAACACATCGCACAGATCCTGGAAAGTGCCGTCAGGCAGCTGCAGGCTGACGGCACCCTGCCGGACGACATCACGCCCGCCATCATGGTGGAGCGCACCCGCGACCGGGAACACGGTGACTTTGCCAGCAACCTGGCGCTGACACTGGCCAAGGCGGCACGCAGCAAGCCACGCGACCTGGCCGAAAAGATTGTTGCAGCTATCGAAACCGGCGGACACATCGAACGGGTTGAAATCGCGGGGCCGGGATTCATCAACTTCTTCCTGGGCCCCGCTGCCTGGCATGCGGTCATTGGCGAGATTCTCGAACAGGGTGAGGTCTTTGGTCGCAGCGATGTCGGCAAGGGGCAGCACATCCAGGTCGAGTTCGTCTCGGCCAATCCGACCGGGCCGCTGCACGTAGGCCACGGCCGCGGTGCAGCCTATGGCGACCTGCTGGAGGCCATCGGCTGCCAGGTGCACCGCGAATACTATGTCAATGATGCCGGCCGCCAGATGGACATCCTCGCGGCCAGCGTCTACCTGCGCTACCTCGACCTGTGCGGTGAAACGGTCCCGTTCCCTGCCAATGGCTACCAGGGCGATTATGTCTGGGACATCGGCGCCACCCTGCACCGCGAACACGGCGACGAGCTGCACCACCCGGTCGACGCGGTGTTTGCGGACGCTCCGCCCGACGAACCGGCCGGCGGCGACAAGGAGACCCATATCGATGGCGTCATCGCCAGCATCCGCGGCCTGCTCGGCCCGCAGGACTACCGTCGGGTATTCGATGCCGGCCTGGATGCCATCCTGCACAACATCCGCCAGGACCTGAAGGAATTCGGCGTGGTATACGACGACTGGTTCTCGGAACGCTCACTGACCGAGAACCATGCCGTGGAGCAGGCCATCGAGCGACTCAGGCAAAGCGGCCACACCTATGAAAAGAACGGCGCCTTGTGGTTCCGCTCCACCGACTACGGTGACGAGAAGGACCGGGTGATCGTGCGCGATAACGGCCAGACCACTTATTTTGCCTCCGATATCGCCTACCACATGAACAAGCTGGAGCGCGGCTACGACCGGGTCATCGACATCTGGGGCGCCGATCATCATGGCTACGTCCCGCGGGTCAAGGCGGCCCTGAAGGCACTGGGCGACGATCCCGATAAACTCGATGTGCTGCTGGTACAGTTTGCCGTGCTCTACCGTGGCGGCGAGAAGGTCCAGATGTCGACGCGCTCGGGCGAATTCGTCACCCTGCGCGAACTGCGTCACGAGGTCGGCAACGACGCCGCCCGCTACTTCTACGTGATGCGCAAATGCGAGCAGCACATGGACTTCGACCTGGACCTCGCCAAGTCACAGTCCAACGATAACCCGGTCTACTACGTCCAGTACGCGCATGCCCGCGTGAAGAGTGTGTTCAGGCAGCTGCAGGAAAAGGGACTGGGACGGGACCAGGCGCAGGGCATCGAAGGCCTTGCGCAATTAAGTGAATCCCATGAACAGGAACTGATGATCAACCTGTCGCGTTACCCGGAGATACTGGAGAGTGCGGCCATCAATCATGAGCCCCACCTGTTGACGCATTACCTGCGCGACCTGGCCAATGACTTCCATACGTACTACAACGCACACACCTTCCTGGTCGATGATGCCGCGCTGCGTAACGCCCGCCTCAACCTGATCGAGGCCACCCGCCAGGTTATCGGCAATGGTCTGAACCTGCTTGGCGTATCGGCACCGGACAATATGTAATGCCCACGGACTACAAGCATCGCGCCACGCGCAGAAAGAAACGCAACCCGGTATCACCCTGGTTCGGTCTGGCCGCGGGTCTGCTCATCGGGCTGTTCGTCGCCTTCCTGGTCTACATCAAGATGCTGGCGCCGCCGGCCGCCTCACAGCAGGCCAGCCTGCCGGTAGACGTTCCCGAGTCTGCACCGCTACAGGCCGCGGTCGAGGGGCGCAAGCCGCAGCGAAACACCCTGCCAGCGCCACCCAAGCCGCGCTTCGATTTCTACACCATCCTGCCGGAGATGGAAGTGGTGGTTCCCGAGCAGGAGATCACCGGCAAGCCCGAACAGGGGGTCAGGCGGGTAGAGCAGCCAGGCACCTATTTCCTCCAGGTAGGCTCCTTCAGCATGGCGCCCCAGGCCGACCGCTTCAAGGCCGAGCTGGCACTGCTGGGCCTGGAAACCAGCATCCAGAAAGTCACCATCAACAACAAGGACACCTATCACCGCGTCCGCGTCGGGCCCTACCGCGACCTGGATGAACTCAACAAGGTCCGCCGACTGCTCAAGGAGCAGGGCATCGAGGGCGCGCTCATCCGCGTCAAGGGCTAGCGCTGGCGCTGCTTCAGGGCCGGTAACTCGCGCAACTGGTTCCGGTCTCCCAGAGCGACACCTCGACCACCGGGAATCCCTGCTGCGCGACGAACTCGAAGATCAGCCGGGCGATGTTCTCGGCAGTCGGGTTGTCGTCCATTACAAAGACACGCTCACCGGCCCCTTCCAGCAACGGCAACACCGGGTCATCCCTGCACAGCAGCAGGGTGTGGTCCAGCTCGTTATCAAGCCATTCCTTGACCACCGCCTTGATGTCGGTGAAATCCACCACCATGCCGCGCGCATCGAGTGCCTCGCTTTCCAGGGTAATGACCACATCCGCATTATGTCCGTGCAGGTGCTGACACTTCCCCTGGTAATTCAGGAGCCGGTGGCCGTAGCAGAACGACACGGTCTTCATTACCTTGTACATCACTGGCACCCGGGCAGACTAAAACTTGGATTTATCAAACGCATTTGAATATCAGTGTAGCAAACCGGCCTGCCCCGTTGCTGCAGTCAGCAGCGGGGCAGGCTGCATTCGTCCAGGCAAGCTCTGATTAATAAACACTTCGAGTCATTGCGAGCGCAGCGCGGCAATCTCCTGAAACAGCATCTGTCATTTAATGATTGCTTCGTCCCGCCACGGCCTGCGGCCTCGCGGTCCTCGCAATGACGACACATCAGTGGTTCCCTAAAGCGTGATGACCTGGTCCGGGGGATTGCCGGCAAGGGCCCCGTAGAGGTTGGGAAAACAGCCGATGGTGGCGCCATCCACCAGCTTGCCATCGATCTCGCGCTCATAGCAGCACTGGTCACACCCCATGAGCAGGATGTTCTGTTCCCGGGCCAGCTTCGCCAGCCGCTCGCCCAGCGGGTCACCCTTCACCAGCACATAATTGTTGTCTTCGAAGAAAAACATGCCGACGACCTCAACGCCATGCCTGTCCTCCTCGAGCTGCGGGAGGATCATCTTGCCGAGCTTGTAGGAAACAGTGTGTCCCTGGCTGGAAAAGATATAGGCAACCTTCATGGATACTCCTTGTTGGGTTTATTGATTGTTTGCGCGCAGCTTAGCACAGGCCACCGAGCGGACCGGCAATCGACGACACTCGGTTAGCGCCCCCCTGCCAGCCGGTCGATTAACTGCAGGTATTTTTTCTCGTTCGAGATCGCTGCATAGACACATAAAATGATGACCACCAGCACCAGGAAGCACAGCGAGATCATTACCGGCAGCAGCAGGGACATGATCGCAAGGGTGGGCTCGTCGATGGCACCTGACTCCAGCCGCTCGGCAACCTCGAACGGGTTGACCAGCAAGGGGGTACTCAGATACATCCAGACAAAAAAGGCCGCCAGTCCCAGCAACGACAGTGGGCCGGCAATGCTCCAGGCAGCGATCAGTTTTCTGCGCTTTTCCAGAAAAGCATCGGATTGAACATTGATGTGCATCGTTACCCCAACATCTCCCGCGCTCTGGCATACCCGCCTTAGGGTGACGACCGTACGGTCAATGCCGCATGGCGCCTGACTGGATGGCAATCAAATCGTCGAAGCGCCTGATAAGTTCCAGCAAGTTGCTGGTCGGCAGGTCATTCTTTCTGAGATATTCCTGCGCATAGGCAAAAATCCCGCTTTTCCCGGGCAGCGGCCAGCGCTGCTCCAGTATCTGCTTCATGCGCGGCAGGAACACCCACTGCAGCCACTGCTCGAAGCGGAGGGTATCGATACAGAAGGGCTGGGTACTGAGCAGTGCGCTCTCGGGGGGCTGCTGCCGCTCCCACTGGCCACTGGTACGCAGGGTGGCCTCAACCCCGAGCAGCACATCGGCAATACGGTTGGGGATGTCATGCATGGCCGCAGTATACCCGCGCTGACGTGCAAGGAAAACACATAGATTTCATAGACATCCATCACCTCCATGGGGCCTGTCGGCCATCCCGGCCCGCATGCCCAGGCGCCACACCCTCCCGGCATCCGCATGATCGACCGCTTGCATGGATTTATTGCCACATTGGTTTATAATTCCGCGGCTCAGTTGAGCGCATTTGCTTGTCATCTGGTCAGCACCCCGCCAGGTTTCAGTTCACAACCGCGCCGCGTACCCCGACTTGTGGTCGCAGGGCGCTTGTCTATCAATGACTTAAACATACAGAGCAGCAGGAAAATGACTGATTTAGCCAACTACAGGAATATCGGCATCTTCGCCCATGTGGATGCCGGCAAGACAACAACCACGGAACGGATTCTGAAACTGACCGGCAAGATTCACAAGACCGGCGAGGTGCACGATGGCGAGGCCACGACAGACTTCATGGAACAGGAGCAGGAGCGCGGTATCACCATCCAGTCCGCCGCGACCAGCTGCGAGTGGAACAACCATCGCCTGAATATTATCGACACCCCCGGACACGTCGACTTCACCATCGAGGTGTACCGTTCCCTCAAGGTGCTCGACGGAGGCATCGGTGTCTTCTGCGGTTCCGGCGGCGTCGAGCCGCAGTCCGAGACCAACTGGCGCTATGCCAACGACTCCAAGGTCGCGCGTGTGATCTTCGTCAACAAGCTTGACCGCATGGGTGCCGACTTCTATCGCGTGGTCGGTCAAATCAAGGACGTGCTGGACGCGGTTCCGCTGGTAATGGTGTTGCCGATCGGCATAGAGGACGACTTCAAGGGTGTCGTCGACCTGCTGACCCGCAAGGCCTGGGTCTGGGATGAATCCGGTGATCCGGCTGCCTATGAAATCCAGGAACCGCCGGCGGACATGGCCGATGTCATCGAGGAATGGCGCGAAAAGCTGGTCGAGACCGCGCTCGATCAGGACGATGACCTGATGGAACACTACCTGGAAGGCGAGGAACCCTCCATCGACATCCGCAAGGGCACCATCGCACTGGATTTCTTCCCGACCTATTGCGGCTCCGCCTTCAAGAACAAGGGCATCCAGCTGGTGCTGGACGCCGCCGTGGATTTCCTGCCCGACCCCACCGAGGTCAACCCCCAGCCCGAGGTGGACCTGGAGGGCAATGAAACCGGCAAGTTCGCCCGCATCGATCCCGAGCTGCCGCTGCGTGCACTGGCGTTCAAGATCATGGACGACCGCTTCGGCGCGCTGACCTTTATCCGTATCTACTCGGGCCGACTGGATAAAGGCATGACCGTGCTGAATACCTTTACCGGCAAGACCGAGCGCATCGGGCGCATCGTGGAGATGCATGCCGACTCGCGCGAAGAGCTCAACAGCGCCCAGGCCGGCGACATCGTGGCTGTCATCGGTATGAAAAACGTGCAAACCGGCCACACCCTGTGTGATCCAAAGAACCCGGCCACACTCGAACCGATGGTGTTCCCGGACCCCGTTATCTCCATCGCCGTGGCGCCAAATGACAAGGCAGCCGCCGAGAAGATGGGCATCGCACTGGGCAAGATGATCAAGGAAGACCCCTCCTTCCGCATGGAGACCGACCAGGACAGCGGCGAGACGATTCTGAAGGGCATGGGCGAACTGCACCTGGATATCAAAATCGACATTCTCAGGCGCACCCACGGTATCGATGTGACGGTCGGCAAACCGCAGGTGGCCTACCGCGAGACCATCACCCAGCGGATTGAGGACAGCTACACCCACAAGAAACAGACCGGCGGCTCCGGACAGTTCGCCAAGATCGACTACAGCATCGCGCCCGGCGAGCCGGGCAGCGGTTACCAGTTCGAGTCAACCGTGACCGGCGGCAACGTACCGCGCGAATTCTGGCCGGCCGTTTCCAAGGGTTTTGAAAAGAGCATGGAAAAGGGCGTGCTGGCCGGCTATCCCTGCCTCGACTTCACTGTGACCCTGATGGATGGTAATTATCACCCGGTTGACTCCTCCGCGGTTGCCTACGAACTGGCTGCCGGTGCGGCCTATCGCCAGTCCATGCCGAAGGCTGGCCCGCAAATGATGGAGCCGATCATGAGGGTTGATGTGTACACACCGGAAGAACACGTCGGCGACGTCATTGGCGACCTGAACCGCCGCCGTGGCATGATCAAGTCACAGGAGGCCAGTGCCACCAATGTGCACATCAAGGCCGAGTGCCCGCTGAGCCAGATGTTCGGCTACATCGGCGACCTGCGCACCATGACCTCCGGACGCGGGCAGTTCTCAATGGAGTTCCTGCATTACATGCCGTGCCCGAAGAACGTGGCCGAGGAAGTCATCAAGGAAGCCAAGGAGCGCGAGGCGAATAAATAAACCGACGCTGCATTCGTATGGCCTGTAAGTCCAGTGCCACAACATGTTCAGAGGGGCGGTATAACCGCCCCTTTTTTATTATTGAATAACGGGAATCCGGAAAGCCTTCGCGGCCAACCATTGGCGGGCAATTACCCGCATCGCTGATCAAGACTCCAGGTCAGTCCTGTATCGGTTATATTGTTTGATGATCACACGCGCCGGGTCACCGTAGCGCCTGATCCACTGTGTCAGTACATGGTCACTGACCTGCGAACCGGAACGTAGTTGCCTTTCCAGCCGCTGCAATCCCTCCTCGGACAACCGCGTGTCTCTTGATATGCCCGGAGTGCCCGGCTTGCCGGTCATGTCGACTGGCCCTGCTGCCTGCGTGTTCGTTGTGCACCGGATTTTGCGCGTAAAGCCGCTTCCCAGGCACGCTGCGCCCAGCGGGCAGCGTCTTCCGGATTATCCAGAACCTCCTCCGGTGCCTGGTAATAGGACAGTTTGACGAGTTTACTACCCTTCTGATATCCGAACTGATCCAGACCTCTTGATTCGAAAGACACTACTGTCGTTTCATCGGCCTTGAGGTACAGCGTGTCGTCTGCAACCAGTCCAAACATGATCCCGTCGTGGTAGATACCATAACCGCCGAACATTCTGCGAGCATGGATCTGACCGAATTGCTCGAACACCTCGTGTAGATAATCGACGAATTCGCTCATGTTCATAAAGCCATTAGACTGAAGGCTGACGGTTACTATGACAGGCAGTGATAACTCAGTTCAACAAAGCTGCAATAACAAATATTATCTTTTCATGGGTTCTTTCGCTACCTTATGCTCATGTGTCTGAATGAATATCCTGGCACTATAGCCGTGATGGAATTTACCCTGCTTTTTTCACATAACGGCCAGGCTCACCGGAACTCACAAGTTCAAGAGTGTGAAACGAGCGATGATCCTTGCTATGCATCCAAACTTGACCACACGGCATATTCATTTCCATTGGGATCGCCAAAGTGAAAACGACGGCCACCCGGAAATGCGAAATATGGGTTTTATGATTGAGCCTCCGGCGTTTTCTATTTTTAATTGTGTATTTTCCAGGTCCTTACTGTAGAAGACTATCAGAGCACTGCCATTTTCAGTCGAAACAGCTAAATCCGATTTGTAAAAACCGCCATCAAGGCCTTCATTTGAGAATGCTGCATAATCAGGTCCGTAGTCGACAAAGGACCATCCGAACACAGCCGTGAAAAAGGCTTTAGTTGCACCAATATCTTTTGCCGGGAATTCTACGTAATTAATTTTTTCGTGTTCATTCATTTTCCGGTTCCTTGTTGATGCATAATGCCCCCCATGTGCTACGGTCGAGGAAAGCGGCCAGAGATGCGCACCGGGCCGATCAGGCGTGCAGTTTATCTGCATAGTTCTCCATCCATTGGACCACCTTCTGCATGGATGCAGTGGTTGGCTCTTCTTCTATCTGTTTGATGAAATCCCCCTCAAATAAATATCTTGCCTCGCCCTCAACCACAAGATCAGGCGTCCCTTCGAGTGAGTATGTACAACGCCATCGCCGGGACAATCGATTTCCCTCTGTAGCTGCTGGCGTGAGCGCAACCAGGGTACGTCTATCGAATCGCCGGTCGAAATCAGAAACATCCTTCTTGAAATAGCCGAGTATCGCCTCACGTCCCTCGCATTTCGGGTCCGGGCCGCCTATATTCACATACGTCGCGTCCTTCGCGAAGTACTTCTCAAGTTTCGACCAATCATCATCTCGTACGGCTACCTCAAAGGCTGCCGCGAAATTCTCAAACCTGTCGGTGATGCTCATTTTCACGTCTTCCAGTTTCCCGTTACCAGCGACGAAGGAGTGCCTTCGAAACAGGTGGTTGGTTGAACTCCGAATTAGAGATTACTTTACCCCCATTGCATACCTAGTGCGAAAAGGACAAGCAAACCACAATAACTAACAAGATTCAGCACGTAACACTGGCTTTTAGAAAGCGGCGCCACCGCCTCTCCCTGGCTTTTGACGAAACGCGCCAGGAGGTGATATTCGACCTGGACCGTAACGAAATAGGTCACCACGAAGAGAATGCCTGATACTGTCATGGCGAGCCACGGGTATGGAGAATGGTCACCCAGAATCCACGTGCCTGTCGCCCATAATACGCCACCAAGGCCGCTATCTGACACACCCGGGATACTTGCCAGCAGTCCAAAAACAGCTGCCCACAAGAGAGGAAGGAGGAGTGCCCCGAGCACGGTCGAGGCAATATTAGCAAAAAGCGTCCATTTAAATACGAGAACCTTTCCAAGGCCAGGCCAGACGCGAGACAGAAACAGAAACTCGGAAAACAGTATCCAAACCTGTCCTACTGTAAACAGGTAAAAATTGATGATCAGCAATAAAGGACCGCCGCCATCTGCAAAAGAAACAGCTGGGACGGAAATAAGTGAAAATGCCAGAGCACCTTGTCGCTTAATCTTCATTCTCCAAAGTGATGACTTGCGCTTGCTCCAGTTGGCCTCTGGTCGAACAATACCGAGCAAGAAAATATAACCGTGTAGCGGATTGCGGTCCGGTTGAACGCGCCACCCCCCAACCATGCCCACTAATTACTCTGCGGACTCGTCCGCCTCCATTATGCTGAAAGTATTGCCTTCAGTATCCTGGCAGGCTATTAAATAGCCTATACCGGCTATCGCCTGCTTGGGTTGAACAATTTTGCCTCCATTGGCCGTTATCTTTGAAGCAAATTTATCCGCCGATGGAACATCGATAATATTTGTAGTTGCCACTGCGGGGTCTTCTCGTTTTCCTAGCCCACCATCGATCCCGGGCTCATTTGAATCTCCGGTTTTGAAGAGCCAGTAGTCAAAAGGACCGTTCCACTTTTCTACTTTCCAGCCGAACACCGTCGTATAGAACCTGATTGCGCGTTCGGGCTCGTCTGCACTGATATCAAAATGCACTACTCTTGGCATATGGCACCTCTTGTCGTTGTTCAACTCATATTTTGTGTTTACTAATACTTGAAACAATCAATATACGCGTTGTGTACGCCGGCCTGGCTTGGCAATTATCAGGTGTCAAACCTGTAAAGTACCTTGCCCAGGTCTTTTACCTTGCCATTAGAGACTGCCACTCCTTCTTTTATAAGTAACTCTGCTTTTTTATCCGCACCCAGGGCATAGTTGCCAATATATCCATCACTTCTAATAACCCTATGGCAAGGTATAACAAGCAGATTACTATTCCTTGCCATAGCACTGCCTACGGCCCGACATGCTTTGCTATTCAGGGCCTTTGCAATCTCACTGTATGTAGTTACTTTACCTTCAGGAACAAGCTTTAAAAGCTTATAGCATCTTTCGTTAAAATTACTCTTTGGCATAACCATATAGAATACCTCTCACTTGTGCATACCAAACAGTTCGGTTCCGGTTCAGAACAGTCCTGACCAGCTTTTCCGACAACCAATGGTGTAATGGTCTGCTTAATCACCAGATGCGGCTGGCCAGTCACTGGATTTTATTAACACGCGTATTGCATAGGCAGCCAGTAGAAACGAAACCAGTGCACCACCACCGAATATCCATCGTGCCAGGGTAACATTGTACCCATCGGGCAAAAACGGAATACCTCCAGAGAATCCAGCCGAAGGACCAAAAAATGCAATCCAGGCCCCGATGAAACCCATGACCATTAGAAGTATCGAGGCACATACATCATTGATTCTGGAGTTACGACCAATGATGATCATGGCACCACAAATCATGAAGGCAATGCCACAGAGAAAGATCACCCACATTGGAGCATGTACAGCGGCGGAATCGACAGGTAAAAGCCCCGTTGAAATCGCGACTGGATACAGCCCTATAACGATGCAGAACCAGCCCCATCCGGGGTGCGATCGGCCGTATGAATGGATTTTTGACATGAGTGTCTACGTACGCCCTGATCCGCAGCGCGGTGTTTGCGCGGCCGACACATGAAGGAATTGCCATATTGCGCCACATTACATCACCTTTAAAATGAGGAGTTCCGAGGTTAACGGCAATGTAACAAGGCACTCCGAGCCCCGGGCGCCACCTAATAGTGTCTCGACATGATACATCTCACCTTCCACGTACTCTTGACACACCGATTCCGAGCTTGCTCCATTTACATAACCAACCTTGTATGTAGCATCACCGGATTTAGGAAGAAATATGAAGCGACTCTCTCCGGAAGACAAGCCACCTATTTTGGTTTCCTTATCGTCTACGTACACTGTCACAGAATTGAGGTAATTTACACCACCATTTGTGATTCGAGTTGTAGAGTTCGCCAGCCAAATGAGATTCGGCGCCAATACGCAAACTGCCAGGACACCGACAATGAGCACGGTTATTTTCACTTATAAATCCATATAACGATTGAATTTACCGGCTTTAGCAGGTGGCGAGACATTCGCACAAGCAAGTGTTGCGACGCACTGCAGGCCAGCGCAGAGACTGGTGAGATGACATTATCATTTCACGGGATTACCTTGCTTCTTCGCCTTACGACAATCGTGACATTCGACAGCCCGTGCATCGATATGGCCTTTGGCTTCTTCGTAATACCATTTCTGATCCCGTGCACGCCAGATCTCTCTCTTCCCGCACAGACGACAGATAAACGGCTGGTCAATGTAGTACTCCGGGAGAGATCCATACGTGTTGATGTGGTCCAGCTTGCCCGGATCTGCTGGAATGGCTGATGGGTGATCCTTTTGCTGGATTGGGTGGAGTTGCGAGATCCGATCTGCTTCCCACAGATCCTTGGAGCTTGGATTGCGTCCGGTGTCAGGTTTCTTACCCATTGTATCAACTAACAACCTGGCTCAGCCGCTGGAGAATACGCTCGGCTGGGAACAAAGTCAGGCAGCACTGATCCTCCTGCCTAATGGTTAAATTGCTGCAGCGTTTCAATAAACCTTTTTGTTTCCTCGACGCTAAGCAGTAGCGAGTAACCGTCAGACGTGGGCACATATATAACGTCACGACGCCGAGTAAGATAGACGAGTGCCTTCTCCCCGTTATACAGGCGAAACCAGCCCGAGGCATATCCAGGCAATCCCGTCCCAAATGTACGGCGCTTGGGAGAGTACTCCGGGTTTTCATTGAGATCCAAAATACGCGCACCAGGGATATTCAGCAGGCTAAACGGAATTTCGCGGCCCCAAAAATCGCCGACGAGCTTGATCCGGTCAGCTTCTATCTCAACTCGGGAATTTCGAGAGGAATATGCGGTATACAGCAATGCCATCAGGATAACCGCCAATAGCACACATATTATGGCGAGGAACCACAAAGGCCTGGGTGATGCTGGGCTGATAGCAAAGACGTCCATTTAGTATCCCGTATCAAATTGACTATTAACAATTACCTCAGGCAAGCCGCGTCTGCGGCGCCCCCTGGATGGATTGCTAATGCCACAAAACCCTGCTCCGCCTCGAATCGTATATGCCCGCTACCGGCTTTGCCAAGATCCACAGTCAGCCTGTTGGGCGTCCAGCCATGCACCTTGTCGTGGGCTTCAATGTAAAGGCTCGTGATACCTTCCGGTACCTCCACGCTACCCAACCCACGGGTAAAGGGCTGTTCATCTACATGGGGATGGTGGAGCACCCGGTCGCCGAGCACATTACCCTTGCCATCCACTACTCGCCAGTTATCCGCGTAGTGGTCCCAACCTGTGTCTTCATGCCTCAGGGTCACGCTCACCGACCAGCGGTTGCTGCCACTGCTCTGAAAATCCGCGGCAAGGATTTTTACATCGCCGGCATCTACTGTATTGAGCACAGACAGAGCGAGAAGACCCACCGCCGGCACATTCATTATTTTTGACTGGTTCATCGCAATACGCAGTGCTCGGAACATTATCAGGAAATGTTTAGGGCGCACTCGAACGATTGATTAGGCGCCTTGGTGATATATCCCACTCAATGGGTCTAATGAATGACACTACTGTAATAGTTGTATTTAAATACCATGGCAACAGCATTAGCGCCTGACTATAAAGTTGTCTGTCTGAATGATATAAAAAACATTTCTTATTGATTCGCCAAGATAAGAAGTAATTCTACATTTAAATCAATAGCTTGTATTTGAATGGCTGCCACGATCAGACATGGGTACTTTGCAAGGATGCCAGAAGAGGTAGTTGTGCCCTGATTCCGATTATTTACCAGGTGCGGATAATTTTACACTCCATGACACAGCCGTTCCCTTGGTGTGCCCCCCGGCATGGCGTAAAAATATCCAATCAATCAGGACACTGCATCGGGGTTCGGGATTTTTATGGCGTGCTAAATTAGTCCTGTGTGCTAGAATTTGACGAAGAAAGGCTGCAGTTGGTGACAAGGTGATGCCGCTTTGGCAGGAGGCAGGAATTTGTCGGGAGTGTTTTCTCTGGATACCGTGTGGCACCGGGTGCTCATGTTTACAGCGCTATGTATCGCTTCGCTTGCAGCAAATGCCAAGTGGTCTGCCGGAGACACGGCCCCGGGTATAACGGGATGCGCCCTGGAAACGTGGGAGATAAGCCTCTTTGACGGTTACCAGGATACCCGGCTGCGGCTCAGTGTGGCCGACGGCGAGATACGTGTAAAGACGGAATCCAACATCGACCTTAGTTTCAGTGACGTCGGGCTGGCGGTGGATGGCAAGGATTTCATACCGGCTGATGCCGTGGTCGATGAGACGCATGTGCTGTTCAGCTCCAACACTGAAGGCTTGCTCGAACAGTTTATTCGTGGCCACTCGGTGACAGTATACCTGCGTTTCTGGCCCAGTTACCCAGCGACGCAGCGCTACGAGGCCCGTTTCAGCCTGATGGGCTTTACCCGGGCGCACAATACCTACAAGGCATGCCGCAGCAAGACACCATCATAAACAATAATTCGCAGCCTGGGGGGGTAGCGATGCGACTGACCACCAAGTTCAACCTCGTTCTGTTCTCCGTGTTTTCACTCGGACTTGCGGTCGCGGGTTACATCTCCTATACGGTGCTGCACAAGCATGCCCGTGAGGAAGTTCTCACCCATGCCGGCATGATGATGGAAGCGGCCATGGCGATTCGCGGTTACACGGTCAATGAGATCAGGCCGTTGCTGACACTGCAGATGAAACGTGAATTCCTTCCTCAGTCGGTCCCATCCTACGCCGCCACACAAAATTTCAAGGCCGTCAGGGAGAAGTATCCTGAATATACCTACAAGGAAGCGGCGCTCAACCCCACCAATCCCGTCGACAGCGCCACCGACTGGGAGACCGATATCATCCAGATATTCAGGAACGATCCCGAGACCAAGGAACTCAGTGGCGAGCGTGACACCCCGCTGGGTAAGTCGCTCTACTATGCACGGCCGATAAAGATTGCCAACAAGAACTGCCTGACATGTCACAGCACCGTAGATGCCGCACCCGAAACAATGATCGATTTGTATGGCTCCTCAAACGGTTTCGGCTGGCAGCTGGATGAAGTCGTTGGCAGCCAAGTCGTCAGCGTTCCGCTGTCGGTACCACTGGCGAAAGCTCAGGAGGAATTCGTGATTTTCATGGCTTCGTTGATCGCGATATTCGTGGTGATATTTATCGTGATAAACATTATGCTCAGCAATATTGTTGTGAAACGGGTCAGGGAAATGGCGCATGCTGCGGACGACATCAGCACCGGACACATGGAGGTGCCGGAATTCATTGTGAATGGCAAGGACGAGATTGCAGATTTGAGTCGCTCTTTCAACCGCATGCGCCGCAGCCTGGAAAAGGCAATGAAGATCCTGGGTGAATGAGACATGTCTGATGAGCAGCGGAACACGGGTATGCAACGCAACAATCGCACCTGGCTGTGCTCGGTACTGTTTATGGATATCGTCGACTACTCCACGCATTCAGTGGATCAGCAGATGATGGTCAAGCAGAGTTTCAGCACTCTGGTAAGCGATGCGCTGCGGAGCCTTCCTAACGAGGATTGCATCAAGCTCGATACGGGGGACGGCCTTGCCTTATGTTACCTGGGCGCTCCCGAAGATGTTCTCTATGTTGCCGTTGGCCTGCGCGATGCCTTTGTTGATGTTAATGCAATTTGCGATACCTGCTATACCGTGCGCATGGGCATAAACCTTGGTCCGGTCAAGATTATTGAAGACATCAACGGCCAGCGTAACACTATAGGTGACGGGATAAATGCCGCTCAACGGATCATGAGCTTCGCCCGGCCTAACCAACTACTGGTATCACGCACCTACTATGATGTGGTCAGCTGCCTGTCGGAGGACAATCCGAAAATGTTTGCCTACATCGGCGTACATAATGACAAGCATGTGCGCCAATATGACGTTTATGAGGTCCTGGCAGACCAGGATAGTGAGCAAATCGATGCCAAAGCCCGCAATGAAGAGTTCATCGGCGATGGTACTGTGGTACCACAGGACGTCGACAATCTGGATGAGCGGATATTGCATATCGTCCAGGATCAGTTAGCCCTGATCATCGGACCCATGGCACGCATTCTGGTGAAGCGCGCCATGCATAAAAGCAGCAGCGTCGACCAGCTCTACCAACTGCTTGCCGAGGAGATCCCGACGGAACAGGAACGGGAACGTTTCCTGTCCGGAAAAGACCGGTTGCACTGATTGTCGCAGCCTGGAGCAGACTGGCAGGCAACGCCAGGCCGTTTTATACACTACTAAAAAGCAGACTCCTGCAACGTAACCGATCATTCCAAGACGTCCTTGTCTGATCATGTTTCAGTCTGTTAGCTGGATTTCCCTGTAGCCACTCAAGCTGTTTCTCATTCGCATAGACAAACGATTGCGTTGGCTGGGCATCTTTAACCGGTGATAGCAGGTGTGGGGAGATATTCCACTTTTGTCCATTGTCGGTCACGACCGTGACTGTCTTGCGGTTGAACTTGAGCAAAGTTCCCAGCAAGCGTCCACCCTGACCTGAGTCAAAGCTCACGCGGGCTCCGATGTTAAAGGCCATCATGTCCTTGTGTGCCTGCAACGAGTCCAGGAACTTTAGACGTTCTACGATGCGGTGGTTGAGCGCCACCAACTCATCGCATGTCATCTTGTCGATATCAACGGGCACGACGATCCAGGTCTGAGCACAAGGAATTGTCAGCGAACTTCTCTTTCCAGATGCGCGGTGTCAGTTCAATGACCCGGCGGGCTGGATGCTGGCTAATGCGTTGCAGGACATCTACCAGATACGTGTGAGGATTGATTCCGTGCAACTTGCAGGTCACCAACAGACTCTGGATGATACCGACCTGAGTCGCACCCAGTTCGGTCCAGCAAAATAGCCAGTTTTTCCACCCACTGTTTGCACTGAACTCATATGACATAATTATACCTTAGTGAGCCCGGTCAGGACACTGAAAACGCTTGTATCGTCGCGTATTCTTCAGCTCAATACCTTCCAGTATCAGCTTCAGTTGTGTCCACTCCAGTGTGACTTTGTCAGCGCCACCCGAGCGATACTGGAACCGACCCTGCTCCAGACGCTTCGACCAGACACAGTAACCGGAACGGTCAAAATACAGGACCTTCATCTGTGTGCGTTTGCGATTGATGAATACAAATAAATGACCGCTTGTGGGATCTTCATGCAACGTATTTTTGACCAGCGCTGACAGGCCGTCGTAGGACTTCCGCATATCGGTGGGTTGTGTATACAGCCACATCCGGACCTGGGCTTCTGTGAAAAACATCTGTGCTACTTCAGACGAAGAACAACACCTTGCCCCAAATCGAGCTCAATACGCCAGTCAGGATGTTCATCTACGGGTAGCATCGGCAGCTCGAATAAATGCTCGGAATGATTTTCGATTGACGCTGACTGACGCAGCTGTTTGCGCCAGTAACAAAAGGTGCTGTAGGCTAACCCGTGTTGTTCACAGAACGCACGCTGCTTGAGTCCGCTGGCTTCGTACTGCGCCATCAACTGTTCCCAGCCTGAACGGCTGTGATGAGGCTTGGTGGTGATGGTTGTTTCTGGCATCGTTGATCTCCTGTGAAATAGAAGGATCAACGCTATCTGTCGCGCGAAAACAGGAGAAGGACGTCTTGGAATGAACGGTTACGTTGGATCGCGTTTCACTATGCTTGACGAAACGCCCGGTGCGGACCCGCATGCCGGGTGGTGTGGTGACTGGGGGTTAGAGACCCCCGGTTACCCGATTATGCAGCTCTGTTCTAAAGGAAATTGACTATTTCCTGAGCGGCATTTGACGCTCCGTCAATTTCATCCTGTTCCAGCTTTAGTCGTTTCATGTTCTCTCGAAACTGGGTATCAGTAACAAGCGTCTCCAGTGCTGACGCAAGATGTTTTCTGGTTAATTCCTGTTTCCACAACATTAGACCGGCACCTTGCTTTTTGACGAGAGAAATATTTCCTGCCTGCTCTTGATGCATCGGGATTCCCACTAACGGAGTGCCTGAATGAATGGCCGTCTGCACAGTACCCGCACCGCCGTGTGTAATCGCGATATCTGCCATCGGATTCACTAAATGAGCAGGTACATGCGATTTGAAAAGTACCTGATCGGAGGAACCGATATTATCATCATCTAGAATAGTCGTTGTCACGATCAGAGTCCGCAAGTCGAGCCCACGGATAATATCAATTATCGAACGAAGAATTCTGGGTGAGCCTGACACACCCATCGCACAGTACAGTTTGGTTCGAGGAGTGTCGAAGTGGTCCCGCACCGGCTCAGGCACTCCACCGGGAAGTCGAGCGTAGCAGGGTCCACCGTATTTGTATTTGGGTGGTTTGTGAAAGAACTCAGGATGGACGGGGCAATAGTCCTCAAGCTCTTCCGGGCTAATTCCGAGAATGGACGGCGTATCCATTACCAGCGTGAGATCCCCCGCCATGAAATCGAGTGTGCTTTTGTATTGGGGTAAGCCCAATTCCAATGCCAGTTGGTTGAAGGGCTTAATCCAGAGACGCGCTCGCGGCATCAACCAATTCACAAACCTGTCCATTGGCAAATAGTGAAATAAACTCACTATGCTCCCACCTGCAACGGCAGGTGCGAACTCCGCCATCTTTCGATCAATAAATGGTGCCGTCCAAGGACCTGGTTGTTGCACAATAATCGGAATTCCTGCTAACTGAACAGATAAATAAGATGGAAGATTCCATCCGATAAGAACAGCATCGGCATTTACCTGACGTAATGTGTCGGCTTCTGCTGGCACATACGCTTTCAGTTCTTCGTAGGTAAAGAAGCTACTACTTAATGACTTACTTCCCTCTCCTCGATTGTATGTCATATATTCGTTCGCACGTTCCGGAGACATGGTTGGAGAGATCGAGACAACCTCAAACCCCGCCTCTCGCGCAAACGATTCATATGGACCACCATGACTAAAGAAAACCACTTCTTGTTCTAGCTTACGAAGGGCATTACCAATCTCGATCAAACGTGAGACCTCTGAAAGATAGAAAAAGTGCGGAAAACAAATGATTTTCATTGAAGCTCTAATGACCTCCATAATCCGTTAGTGTTGCGCTGCATAACGGCTGAACTCTGCCGTCGCCGGAGGAGCACAAGCGACGGAGGCGATCGGCAGGAGTGACTTGTTATACGTCACTTAGCTTTTAGGGGGAATTTCTCAGGATTCTCGATAGTCTCTATCCCTAGATCAATGTCTAGATCGGGCCAATAGAAATGCCCTGGACTTTGTTCTTCTACATTCAACACTTTTCCAACTGGCGCATCCTTGAACCAAGGGAAGTCATCATAAGACATGAATAGCTCGCTGTCCCCAACCAGCAGCCATACGCCATGACTTGAGATATTTGTTACCTCAATTCTCGAAGTGGCTATTCTATGCGGCCTTGAACTCATCATAATGCCCTTCAATGATCCTTTCGATTTCCTTTAACTGTATCTTAGTCAATCGGTAGTTTTTCGCCAACTCCAACTTAGGCTCAAGCCAGAATTTAGATTCCCCATCAGTACTATACACATACACATGTGGTCGAGATTCTTCCCGTGAGAAGAAAAAGAACCGGTACCCAGCTTCCCTGTGTATCGTCGGACTCATCTATTTCCTTTGTGACGTATAATCGGGATAGGGAGACGCCTCACGGCGCCTCTCCTCCCACAACACCGGGCATACGGAGCACGTACCACGGCGTTTCAAGTTAAACTCATTCATCG